>NZ_CM000745.1:519979-643083 GCF_000161455.1 Bacillus pseudomycoides DSM 12442 | reverse complement strand
TGTCCATCGCCGATTGGCGACTTCCTTATGTTAGCATCTTCATTTTTCGATGTCAACTAAGTTTTTTAATTTCTTTTTTTCACTTTCTGCGTGTTCCGCATCAGCGACGTTTATTAATATACCATCCTTATTTTTAAATCACAAGTGTTTTTTTAAAAAAACTAAAAAAGTTTTCCACTTAATAATTTCGCCTCTTTATTTCATATTTAAATGGATTTTCTTCCTCCTGACTTCAACAGAATTTTAAAAGGCTAAAATACCCAGCCAACTCTCTAGCTCTTCCTTACAAAACCCTATTCACTCGCTACTTAAGAATAAATTTAGAATTTTTTTACATTTAATTAATGAAAGATATCCAGATTTTGTTATATAGTAACGAAGTAGGCTAAAAAACAACTTAAACGGAGGAATCATTTTTATGGATAGGTTAACAAAATTCTCATTAAAAAATCGAGCCGCTATCATCATCATGGTTTTTCTCATTTCTGTGCTCGGCATTTATTCCGGCTCCAAATTACCGATGGAGTTTCTACCCAGCGTCGATAATCCCGCAATAACTGTCACTACAATGTCTCAAGGGCTAGATGCTGAAACATTGACAAAAGAAGTAACCGAACCGCTCGAAAAAAAGTTTCGAAATTTGGAACACGTCGATACAATAACTTCTTCTACTTATGAAGGTTTATCTCGTATCGATATCGCTTATACATCTAAAGCTAATATGAAGGATGTTACACGCGAGGTCGAAAAAATTACCAGCAACGTAAATTTCCCAAAAGAAATTACAAAACCCGTCGTTAGTCAACTTAATACCTCTATGATTCCACTTGCACAAATTACCGTTCAAAAACAGAATGGTTTTACAAAAGCAGACGAAAAACAGATTGAAGAAGAAATCATCCCGCAACTTGAAAATATCGACGGCGTTGCTAACGTCATGTATTACGGTAAATCAACATCCGAGTTATCTATCCTCTTAGACCCAAATGAAATGAAAAATAAAAACGTAACACCACAGCAAGTATTAGCCGCTTTACAAGGAAAAGAAACTTCCACTCCAGTTGGTCAAGTTACTGTCAATAACGAAGACCACAGCCTACGCGTCATTGGAAATGTCAAAAATGTAGATGAAATAAAAAACATGTCACTTACCCCTCAAATCAAATTACAAGATATAGCTCAAGTAAAAATAAAACAACATTTTGATACCGTTTCACATGTGAATGGCGAAGAGGGAACTGGATTAGTTATTATGAAAGAACCTAGCAAAAATGCAGTTGCAATCGGAAAAGAAATTGATAAAAAAATAAAAACTATAAGCAAAGAATATAAAGATACTTATACAATTAAATTAATATCCTCTACTCACGAACAAGTTGAAAATGCAGTTATGAGCATGGGGAAAGAAGTCATTTTAGGAGCAATTGCTGCGACATTTATTATTTTAATCTTTTTACGCAGCGTTCGAACAACCCTTATCGCTGTCGTTAGTATTCCGTTATCCATTTTACTAACACTATTTTTACTTGATCAATCTAATGTTACATTAAACATTTTAACTCTCGGGGGCTTAGCAGTAGCGGTTGGTCGACTTGTTGACGATAGTATTGTTGTCATTGAAAATATCTTCCGGCGCTTACAAAAAGAACATTTTTCAAAAGACATCATTCTAGACGCCACAAAAGAGGTAGCTGTTGCGATTACCTCTTCTACTTTAACAACAGTCGCTGTCTTTTTACCTATCGGTCTTGTATCAGGTACAATCGGTAAGCTAATGTTACCTATGGTATTGGCCGTTGTATACTCTATACTTTCTTCACTAGTGGTGGCCTTAACCGTTGTTCCACTTATGGCATTTTTATTACTGAGAAAAACAAGGCAGCGTACACCGAAACCTTCAAGAAAGTATACAGCTACTTTAAAGTGGGCCCTTTCACATAAGTTTATTATTTTATTTTCTTCTTTCTTATTATTTGCCGGATCGATTGCTGCTTATATATTACTTCCAAAAGCAAATATCAAATCAGAAGACGATACGATGCTTTCAATTCAGATGACATTCCCAGCAAATTACGATTTTGAATCTAGAAAGCAAACAGCCTTTGATTTTGAAAAAAAATTACTTTCTAACAGCGATGTAAAAGATGTTATTTTACGAATGGGTTCCAGTGCTGAAGATGCACAGTTTGGATTTACAACTAAAAATAACCTTGCATCTATTGCTGTAGTCTTCAAAAAAGGAACAGATATCGATCAATATATCAAAAAACTTAAAAAAGAGCATGCAGACTTTAAACCAGCCGAATTCGATTATACAAAAGCAAGCTATTCTAATTCCGGCGGAGGAAACAACTTACAATTTAATGTGACAGCAAACAATGAGACAAATTTTAAAAAAGCTGCTGATGTCGTTGAAACAAAACTAAAAAGTATAGACAGTCTTTCTAAAGTAAAAACAAATCGAGAAGAGTCAAAAAAAGAATGGCAAATCGATATTGATCAAAAGAAAGCGGAACAAGTTGGATTAACACCAGAAACAGCCGGACAACAAGTTACATTCCTTATGAAAAAATCACCAATCGGGCAACTGACAATTAATGATGAGAAAACAACCATTATGTTGGAACATAAACAAGAAAAGATAAGTAACAAGGAAGATATTCTTAACACAAACATCTTATCACCTATAGCAGGGTCAATTCCTTTAAAAGATATTGCAACCATTTCAGAAAAACGATTACAAACAGAGATTTTCCATAAAGATGGAAAAGAAACCATTCAAATAACTGCCGAAGCAACAAATGAAGATTTAAGTAAAGTAAACACTGAAGTGAACAAAGCTATTTCAGAATTAGACCTACCAAACGGTGCGAAAGTTAAAATTGCTGGTGCAACTGAATCAATGCAAGAAGACTTTACAAATTTATTCAAAATCATGGGTATCGCCATCGGGATTGTTTATTTAATTATGGTTATTACTTTCGGGCAAGCACGCGCTCCATTTGCGATTTTATTCTCTTTACCACTAGCTGCTGTTGGCGGTATTTTAGGATTAATCATTTCAAGAACACCAGTCGATTTAAATGCACTCATCGGTGCATTAATGTTAATTGGTATCGTAGTCACCAATGCCATTGTATTAATAGAACGTGTTCAACAAAATAGAGAACACGGCATGACGACACGGGAAGCTTTACTAGAAGCAGGCTCTACAAGGCTACGACCAATTATTATGACAGCCATTACAACAATAGTAGCGATGTTACCATTATTATTCAGCCAATCACAAGCCGGCAGTATGGTATCTAAAAGTTTAGCGGTTGTTGTAATCGGTGGTTTAGCAGTTTCAACTGTGCTCACACTAGTTGTCGTCCCTGTTATGTATGAACTGTTAGATAAATTCGGTAAAAAACGACGCTCACGCAGAAAAGTAGTCTCTTCTATAGATACACCAAAAGCTTAACACCAAAAAACGTTATCTTCTGTTTTGAAGATAACGTTTTTTCTACTATAATATACAATTATAATTTCACGACTACTCATTCATATACGTCATCACTTCATCAATATAATCCGCTAAAGGCTTCCCAGAATCTACAATAAGATATGTAAAATCAGATGGTCGTTTACTACCATCTAACCCTTCTTTAAACACTTCTTCAGATTCCACTTTCTCAATTTGACTTATCATTCGTTCTCGTGTCTTTAGCCTATTATTAATTTCTTCTATATTATTAAGATAGCATTCAATATATTTGTATTTCACACGATGTTCCCTAGACAAGATCGTCCCCTTTTCCACCATTTCTATATAGAGACACGGGCTATCCAATATTACACTATGCCCCATGGATAAATGAAAATCTATTAGCGCCCATTCGATTTCATACGAAATTCCACCAGCGGCCGTTGTTTCAATTTGACGAGTTTCCAACGACTCTAGTAAGGCCGTTTTCACAATATCATGATCAATAACAATTGCACCTGTATTTTTCGCTATACGTCTAGAAAGTGTTGATTTTCCCGAACCCGGAAAGCCTGACATTTGTAGAAAAAACATGAAAAACTTCCTCTCCATCTCCATTCCAGCATTTACATACACAGGTATATATACAATATTTTATCTTCATACTCCTGCTATAACCGAGATTACCGGATTCACTTCACACAAAAAAGCTCCCTGTTTTTTTATAAACAGAGAGCTTCTTATCCATTTAGGGTACAAGCGTTTAAGCCGCTTTGGCTTTCGTTGTTTTACGAGATTTCTTAGCTCCCGTAAAACGTTTATGAAGTACAGATGCAGTAAAACGGGCAATAATATTAAAGAGTAATACCATAATAATTAAGACTGCTGCTGATTTTGTCGCAATTAACTTCGCATCTGGAATAATCCCTTCAGAGTTCAATTTCCAAATATGAACTGCTAATGTTTCAGCTGGTCGAAATGGATTCAACGGGTGTGCAGGACTTGAAAAATCGGCAGCAGAATTTAAAATCGGTGATGTTAATCCCGCTGTATAAATTAACGCCGCTGCCTCACCAAATATACGACCCGCAGCTAAAATAACCCCCGTAATAATTTGCGGCAATGCTGTGGGGATAATAATTCGCACAATCGTTTGCCATTTTGTTGCACCAAGCCCAAGACTCGCTTCTTTTACATTAGACGGAACTTCCGTAATCGCACTTTCACAAACACGCGTTAGACCCGGTAAATTTAAAATCGTTAAAGCAAGTGCTCCTCCCATTACCGTATAGCCCCAACCAGTCATTGTAACAAACACTAATAAACCAAATAACCCAACAACAATAGAAGGTAGTGATGCCATCGTTTCAATACATAAACGAACAAATCCTAAAAAGCGTCCTTGTTTCGCATATTCCGCAAGATAAATCCCTGCTCCTAATCCAAGCGGAATTGAAATGACTAAGGTAATAACAAGCATATAGAAAGAGTTGAATAACTGCGGACCAATTCCACCTCCAGCTCTTGTATTGCTTGGTTCTCCGAACAAGAAACTTGGATCCCAAAAACCCCAACCCTTTTGCAAAATTTCGTATACTAAGAAAACAAGTAAAGCTACTACAAACGCTGCAACTGCATATAAAATACCCGTCCAAATATTATTTACTTTTCTTGCGTTCATCGCTATCGTTCACCTCTTTGGCCAATTGCTCGTATTACTAAAATAAACAGGAATGAAATAACAAGTAATATCATTGCCAATGTCCATAAAGCGTTATTCCAGGCAGTTCCATTTAACGTATTCGTCATATCCATTGTTAGAATACCTGTCAACGTTGCCGTTGGACTATATATCCCTTCAGGCAATTTAACAGTATTCCCAATTACCATTTGAACCGCTAACGCTTCGCCGAAAGCACGAGCTAATCCTAGAACGACCCCTGTTAAAATACCTTTTTTTGCAGCTGGAACAATAACACGGCTAATCGCTTGCCATTTCGTCGAACCTAAACCATAAGAGGCTTCCAAATAATCAAAGGGAACCGAACGTATTGCATCGGAAGCAATACTAGCAATAGTAGGTAAAATCATAATACTGAGCACAATAATACCGGCAATTAAACTAAAACCAACACCACCGAATGAATCACGTAAAAGCGGAACTAAAATGGTAACCCCTAATAAACCATATACTACTGAAGGAATTCCAACTAATAATTCTAAAACAGGCTTTAATACCTTATTCCCAAACTTTGGTGAAATTAAGTTCATAAATATCGCAAGGGCAAGCGCGATTGGCGCACTAATAACGACCGCACCTAATGAAACAAGCATTGAACCAACAATAAAGATAACAGCACCAAACGATCCCTGATCAGCATTCGGGTTCCATTTTGTTGACGTCAATACCTCAGAAAATGAAATACCACTTTGCGTAAAAGATTGAATTCCTTTCCCGCAAATAAATGCAATAATTGCTAATGTAACAAGAACAATAAATATACCGCAAAACGTAACAAGCGTTCTTCCGATATATTCACTTTTTACATAATTAATTTGTTTTTTCCCCTTCATCACAGGACACAACCCCACTTCATAGATTGAAATGAACAAGGCTGGCCTCGCAGCCAGCCCGTTAAATGTTTACTTATTCAGTTTAGACATTGGAATATAACCCATATCTTCAACTTGTTTTTCGAAGTCTTTACCTTTTACATAATCGATATAAGCTTTTGTAGCTTCTTTCGCTTCCCCTTTTGTTACCATGTACTCATAAGACCAGAATGGATATTTGCCCGCAGAAATATTTTCAACTTTTGGCTCTGCACCATCAATTTTCACAGTTTGTAATGCACCTTTTTTATCGCCTACCATATAAGACATTGCAAGATAACTAATAGAACCAGGAGTAGAGTTAATTGCTTGTTCTACCGCACCGTTAGAATCTTGTGTTGTACCTGTTCCATCGTTAATCTTCGCATCTTTCATAACTGTTTTTTCAAATGTAGCACGTGTACCAGAAGATGCTGGACGGTTTACCACGTTAATTTTCTCATCTTTACCGCCTAGCTCTTTCCAGTTTGTAACTTTTCCAGAGAAGATATCTTGTACTTGTTTCACAGTTAAGTTATCAACCTTCACATCTTTATTTACAACAAGTGCAAATGCAATACCTGCCACTTTGTTATCTACTAATTCCTTCGCTTTTTCTGGATCTTTTATTTTATCTGCAGCTGGAACATCAGAGTTACCGATTTGAACCGCCCCAGAAGCTACTTGGTTAATCCCTGTTCCACTACCGCCACCTTGAACTTGAATAGAAACTTTCGAATTCTTTTCCATGAATTTTTTACCCGCTTCTTCAGCAAGCGGTTGAAGAGCTGTAGAACCAGCTGCCGCAATTGTACCCGACAATTCTTGTTTTGCATCGTTACTACCTTTAGCAGTTTCTTTGCTATCTGTGCTTTCTGATTTGCCGCATCCAACTAAAGCACCAGCAACCACTAATGCCGCTAACGAAAATTTAATACCTTTTTTCATAACCATGTCTTGTACCCCCATTTGGATTATCGCTTTTTCACATTCATCTACTTCTTTCGAACACAAATTCATTGTAGGACAATAATATTGTGTTAGTGTTAAGCGATTTTTAATTTTAAGTAAATAGAGGTCATAAGTCTAAAAAACCATATATCCCAACTCTTTTTATAAGAAAAACCAAAAGAATCCACACAAAATTGCCCGTATTGTAAATTTACTTTTAATAATGTAAATGTATTGTAAATAAAATTCTTGGTTTCACTACTTATATTAAAAATACATTTACAAATCTCTTTATTTTTTGAACTTTATAGCGTTCATTCCACATGTATCCCACATAATTTCAGTAATATTTTTCTGTACAACACAATAAATTGGAACAATTCTAAAAATAATTGAATATTTTTAAAGTACCAATTGACAACATCATTTCATGTAGTCTACTATATTAGTAACAAGAAGTTTCCCTCGGCAAACTTTTTAAACCAACACTAAAAATATAGAGAAGAGGTAACTTTTATGGTATCGGCTAATATCAAACCCCTTTCAAATTTCCAAACAGGGCAGTTTGTACAAATCGAGAAGATACAATTAGAAGGAACTATGAAACGTCGTTTATTAGATTTAGGCTTTATTCCCGGAGCTACTATTAAAGTATTGCAAAGAAGCCCGCTCGGAGATCCAACCGCTTATCAAGTGAGCAATACGACCATTGCACTGCGTAGTGAAGAAAGTTCCCTTATTTTCGGGAGATTAATAGGAGATGATTTAGTATGAAAAACCATCGCATTGCGCTAGCAGGAAACCCAAATACCGGAAAGAGCACATTGTTTAATACGTTAACAGGATTAAAACAACATACCGGAAACTGGACTGGCAAAACTGTATTAAAAGCAGAAGGTGAATATGAACATAACGGAAGTGTATATACCGTAATTGATTTACCTGGAACATACTCCCTATATTCAAACTCTGCAGATGAGGAAGTTGCACGGGATTATATTATTTTTGAAAAACCTGAGGTAACAGTAGTAGTTGTAGATGCAACTGCAATGGAAAGAAATTTAAATTTAGCATTACAAGTGATGGAAATGACTAACGACGTTATAGTGTGTATTAACTTAATCGATGAAGCAGAAAAAAAAGGAATCGTCATTGATGAAAAGAAATTAGCAAAATCACTGGGTGTACCTGTAGTCAAAATTTCGGCTCGAAACCGCGTTGGAATCGGGCATTTGCTAAATGTAATCGCTAAAGTGGCTAGCAAAAAATTAATTCCTACACCTGTTCAAATTACTTATAATGAACAAATTGAAAATATGATTCAGCAATTAGAACCTCAAATTTATAAAGTATTCGGTGATACATACCCTGCACGCTGGGTTGCACTACGAATACTAGATGGAGATAAAAACTTTCTAGCTACACTTCAAAAACATCATAAAGAGCCGCTGATAAGGGAGGTCGTAATAAATGAAATCTCACTCAGCCAGTAAGGCTCTTCCATTAGATTATATTGTTCAACATGCACAAACACTTACAAAAGATGATATACGAGATGATATTGTAGGGGATATTTATCGAACTTCCGCAAGTATATGTAAAGAAGCTGTTCAATACACGAATACTGATAAGTTATACCGTTCAGAGAGGCTAGATAAAATTTTCACTTCTCCTATATTCGGATTCCCAATTATGCTCGGAATTTTATCTATTATTTTTTATCTTACAATTGCAGGAGCTAACATGCCATCTGATATGATTGCTGAATTTTTCGGGTGGGCAGAAGGTCATTTAACCGCTTGGTTTCAAGCGATGAATGCACCGACTTGGGTACATGGCATCTTAATTCTCGGCTTATTCCGTGGTACTGGAGCTGTAATTAGTGTTATGTTACCACCTATGGCTATTTTCTTCCCTATGTTTGCTTTATTGGAAAATTACGGATATTTACCACGTGTTGCTTTTAACATGGATCGTTTATTCAAACGTTCTGGCGCTCACGGAAAACAATCATTAACAATGGCAATGGGGTTTGGTTGTAACGCTGCTGCCATTATGTCAACACGTATTATCGAATCACCACGCGAGCGTATGTTAGCGATTTTAACAAATAACTTCGTTCCATGTAATGGACGTTGGCCTACATTAATATTAATGGCATCATTATTCATGGCCGCTGGATATACCGGCAGTATGCAAACACTTGTTACGGCAGGTGTTGTAGTAGGAATGGTTATAATTGGGGTTATTGTAACATTAACTGTATCTTGGGTATTATCAAAAACCGCTTTAAAAGGCGTCCCAACTCACTATACGTTAGAGTTACCACCATACCGTAAGCCGAAAATTTGGAATACAATTGTACGTTCCACACTTGATAAGTCATTATATGTTTTAAAACGCGCGGTTATCGTAGCTGCACCGGCCGCTATGCTAACTTGGGTATTAGCAAATATTTATGTTGGTGACACAAGCCTACTTATGTATTTTGTGAATTTCTTAGATCCATTCGCTAAATCACTCGGGCTTGACGGATTTATTCTAGCTGCATTCATCCTTGGTTTGCCAGCTAATGAAATTGTCATTCCAATTTTATTAATGTCTTATTTATCAACTGGTGCTTTAACCGAACTAGATGATTTAAACCAAATTAAAAACTTGTTCTTAGAACATGGCTGGACTTGGTTAACTGCGTTAAATACAATGTTGTTCTCACTACTTCATTTCCCATGCGGAACAACATTGGTTAACATATATAAAGAAACAAAAAGTCCCAAATGGACATTTCTATCGTTTGCAATCCCTACCGTAATCGCCATTGTTGTTACATTCCTCACGTCGCAATTGGTACATTGGTTAGGGCTTGTATAAAGTGAAACTTCTATCAGTCGGGAGTTTTTTTCATCCCCACTTGTCTGTAAAGGCCCGCATCAATCGGGCTTTTACGGACAGTTATTCACCACCTATCTTCCTCGCTTTCATTTGAATTTTGCGGTGGGTGGATTACTTTTCGTTAATGCGGGATAAAGTGAGACAGGCATCAATAGAGGGAATCTCATTAACGCTTCGTTGATTATTAAAGGAATTCTGAGATTTATTCAGATTTCCTTTTTTGCTTATTCTTTTGCCACGGCTGTGCACCATACTCCATAATTTTCTTATGAAGAAAGTATACTGTATATGGGAGAATTGCCATTAATACCGTGCAGGTTATACTTAATTTAGTAAACAAGACAACCCCTCCTACTTTACCCGAGTCGGCAATGAAGAACCCGAATGTTCAATTGTTGGATGTACTTGAACCACAATGTCACAATTACTAAAATAGTTCTTACCTTGATCCCAATTCTTTTTTATTTTGCTCCACTTTTTATAATCATGACGTTTATATTCTTCTCCCACGCCTAATACATCCACCTTATAATCTTTTTGCACAATTTTTATTGTTTTTTGAATACGTTTTTCCATCTCTTTTGCAATATACTGCTTTAGTTTCTTCTCTCCCATAACTTGGTCATGATCACTAAAATGCAGTTCTGCCAAAGTTCCTTTTAACGATAAATCAATAACAAACTTTGGCTTAGTAGCATTTGTAACGGACGTAGTAATTTTACGACGCATTTTATGAATTTCATATGTAACAAATTCATTCCCTTTACGAATCGTAAAAAAACCCGCCATCTTCTTTCCAATAATATAATTTAATCCTAGTGTATTTTCTCCACTCAACCTACCGACAAGCTTATTATCCTTCCCTCTAAATAAAGCCGCTCCATTCATTTGCACCCCTTGTTTTGTCAATCCTAAAACAGGCAATACAAAACTTCTTTTAGCTGTAATTTTCTCCTGAATATCACCAATCCGAGCCGCTTCTATCATCTGTGCATTTTTCGGAGCGTGGTCAACTAACATATCAATATACTTTGCAGGTAAATTCTCAGGTTTTGCACTTTGGTTTAATACATCCTCTGCTTTTTTTTCAGAAACAAAAATACGAATGTTCCGTCTCATTTCATGGTCACGAACATATACATCCAATGTATTTTCTAACACATACGGTTTTGCTAACAAATCGTTAGAAAAAATTAGCACTTGTATATGAGGGAAAAATAGTGCACGACTAATCTTTTTAGCAACGATACGAATTTGTTCAAAAACCCCATCTGCTACCGCACTAATATTAATATAGTTTTTACTCCCCGTATTTCCTTGTGCTCCTTGTGGTGTTAGCGTTCTAGGCAAAACCATTTGGTATGTTCCCTTCATAACCGGATTGGACTTTTTTTCTTTTACAAGATCGTACGCTGCCCCTACAACAAACCCTCTCTCCTCAATTTCTTGTTGCTCGGAACAAGCGCTGAGATAACATAACAAACTAATCAGGTATATGAATTTAAGAAGGCGTTTCATTTCTACCAGCCCTTCTTTTTATTTTATATACAATTAGCACTAGTAAGGGCACCAATAGGATACACCCCATATCTATCCAAGCTAAATATGTACCATAATCCGATAACTTTCTCACATCTCCTGGAACCATATTGATCATAAAAATAATAGGTGCACTTATAAAAATAAAAATATGTTTATTTAATTTAGAAAACATTGCACAAAACAATAGAGAAGCAATGTCATAATACATAGCTGTTGTGTTATAAACCGTAATAATCCAAGTCGTAAAGAAGATTGCGTCGAATCGTTCTAAAAATCCTCCTCCAATTTCAATTTCCTTTCCCAACTCAATTGTAGGATACGTCAATCCCCTCGTTGTCATATACGAAAAAACACTAATACAGGTTACATAAATTAAAATATACGACATAACAGTTACCATTACTCCTTTGGCTACAGCCAAAGGAGCTTTTTTTATATTCCCCTTCAACATCATGGAATAAAAAAGAGCAACTTCGAATCCAATAAAAGTAAAAATAGAATCTTTAATTCCTGCTGCATATTTACTTACTTTTGTTTGAAATACTGGCAATAAGCTATCTACCTCCATTAAATTTATATTTAATAAAGACAAGAGCAACATAGCTATTAGGACAATCGGTAAAAATATTACATTCAGTCTTAGTAATGCAGCTCTTGATCCACTTACTCCGTAAATCACAACCAGTAAAAAGAAAAAAGAAAGCCATTGTATAGGCGTATCACTAAATAAATACATTTGTGAAATAATAGAAATTGTTCTGACCTCATACCCTGTCAATGCAACAAATGTCAAAATCAAAATAACACTAAATACGTAAGTAACTGGTTTTGTTAAATAAACACTTGTATATTCAACAAAATTTTGTTTTGGAAATAAAATCGCAACTTTTGTTACAAACCAAGCAAAAAATGCACATATAGTTCCACCCGCTAATAAAATGATCCAACCATCAGAAAACAAAGTTTGTGTAGCAATGACCCTTGGCATTGCCAATGCACCAGTACCAATAATAGCTGAAGATACTGCAACAGCAAGTTCACGAGATCCAATTTCTTCATCCCCGTACTCAAATGGTCTCAATTTACTCCCGCTCCTTTGGACGTAATGTATCATCCTTCGTTTGTAAATATTCTGGTCGTTCCTTAAGCATTGCTTTTGGTAAGCGAATAATTTCTTCTTTCCAATCTTTATAGAATGCTGGCGCAATAGGCGTGGTATAAGGTACTCCCACACTCTTTAAATTTGTAAGATGAATTGCTAGCGCAATTAAAGCCAAAATAATACCGTATAGTCCGAATACTGTAGCAGCTAAAACGAATACAAATAATAAAATTCGAAATGTAATTGTGATGCTATATACCGGAAGAGAAAAAGTAGCAATGGCAGTTACAGCAATGATAATTACTAAAAAAGGATTTACAATCCCTGCACTTACTGCCGCTTCTCCAATTACAAGCCCACCAACAATTCCGATTGTTTGCCCCATCGGTCTTGGTAGCCTGATACCGGCCTCTCTTATCAGTTCCATCGTGAGCGCCATCATAAACGTTTCAATATAAGCTGGAAATGGCACCCCTTCTCTCGCTCCAGCAATAGAATAAGCCAATTTCGATGGAATCAGCCCTTGATGATAAGAGACAAGAGCTACATACATAGCTGGCAATAAAACTGCAATAATACCAGCCCCCATTCGTAAAAACCTTAGTAACGTTCCAATTATCCAACGTTCATAATGATCTTCTACGGATTGAAATATATCAATCAAAACTAGTGGGGCAATGAGAGCAAAAGGAGATCCGTCTACTAAAATTGCCGCTTTTCCTTTCGCCAACGAAGCGACTACATTATCAGGTCTTTCTGTACTCAAAAATTGCGGGAAAGGCGACAAATTATTATCTTGAATTAACTGTTCAATTGTTCCTGTTTCAAGAACAATATCTGTTACTATCGATTGGAGCCTTCGATTTAACTCTTCTACAAAATAAGGATTAATAATATCTTCTATATATACTAAAGTTACTTCTTTTTGCGAACGCTTCCCCATGATATAAGATTGAAACCTGAGCTGCGGATCACGCAGACTACGACGAATTAACATTTTATTTACATTAATATCCTCATTAAATCCAATTCTTGGTCCACGGATTAAAGCTTCTGTAACCGGAGATTCTAAACTTCTTTTTTCCCACGCTCGACTGTTTACAACTACCGCAGATGGAATGTCATCAATTAGTACGATTGTATCTCCAGCTAAAAGAGCATTTATAATCCCCGGAAACGTTTTTGCAATACTCACCTCTGTAATAGAAAGGAAACGATCCAGCAGAGTTTGAATGATTGCAGCTTGTTTTGGTAATTCTTCATATTGAAGTGGCCTGATAATAAACTTATAAATATTATCTTTATCTGTTAATCCGCATAAAAAAACAACCGCACAACGTGTAGAGCAACCGGCAAGTGTAAATTCTCTAACCGTTAGATCATTAGGTGAATCTAACTTTTCTCGAATTTCCTTTGTAATTTTAGATAAGTTAGCATCTAACTTTAACAAATTCCCCACCTAACTTTCTTTTCAACAAGTTGTAGTTAGATTTCGCCAATAGAAACAAATATATACAAAAAGAGCTATCTCTTTTATAAGATAGCTCTTACATATGAATTATTTATCCCGCATTAACGGACAGTAACACTCCCGATTGGTGAGTGCTAATAATCAGTGGGGGATGGAGAAAACCCCCACTGATTAAAGTTTCACTTTATCTACTATCTCCTTTTCTCATAAAATTCAACACAGATGAAACAAAAACTTCTACCCCAATCGGCAAAGCATCTTCATCAATTGTAAAACGAGGATGATGATGCGGATACACAATCCCCTTCTCTTTATTCCCAGCACCAATAAAGAAAAATGTGCCTGGCGCTTCTTGTAAAAAGGCCGAAAAATCTTCTCCGGCCATCGTCGGCTCTAAACGAACTACTTGTTCCCTTCCGTAAAGCTCTAGTGCTGTATTTTCAACAAATTGCGTAACCTGTTCATCATTTACAACTGGACGATAGCCGTACTCATATGAAAATGTATAATTTGCGCCATAAGATTCCGTAATATGTTTAACAAACTTTTCAATTCGCTGCGCAGTTTGTTCTCGTAATTCATGCTTCAGACTTCTTACCGTCCCTTCAATTGTTGCCTGTTCTGGAATTACATTATGCGTTGTTCCCGCATGAAACTGCGTTACAGATAAAACGAGAGAATCTAGCGGATTCGTAAGACGCGATACGATTTGTTGGAGCTGCGTAATTATTTGTGTACCGATTGCAATACTATCAACTGTTTCATGCGGAATACCCGCATGTCCACCTTTTCCTTCTATTGATATTTTAAATACATCAGGCGCTGCCATCGCTGGACCATAAATCACACCAACTTTGCCAACTTCTAAAGAAGCCCAAAGATGCGCCCCGATAATATAATCCACATTTTCCATCACGCCTGCTGCAACCATTTCTTGTGCACCACCTGGAAAATTTTCTTCAGCATGTTGAAATAGAAAACGAATTTCCCCTTTAATTTTTTCCCTTTGCTCTACGAGCGCATATACAGTGCCAAGGAGCATTGCAATGTGACCATCATGCCCACATGCATGCATCACTCCTGGATATGTAGAAACAAATTCAAATTGATTTTCTTCTTGAATTGGAAGGGCATCCATATCAGCACGAATTGCAATCACTTTTCCAGGTTGTTCACCAATTAATCTTGCCATCATGCTGTACTTTGTCGGCCTTGAAATTTCTAGATGAGGAATTGTTTGAAGTATGTCGTATATATACTGAGATGTTTTTTCTTCTTGAAAAGATAACTCTGGATATCTGTGAAAATGCCTTCTCCATTTTATTAATCGTTCTTTAGAAAGAACAATATCTTTGATTTCACCCATCTATCCTCTTCCTTTCTTCACTAAGCTAAACGTTATTATAGCTCGAAGCAAAAACAAAATAAACAATATTCCGAATATTTAACTTACAATAAAAGCCACCTAACATTAGATAGCTTTTATTTTTATAAAATAGTAATTGCTTGTTTTCCCATTTGTTCCCACGCTTTTTCAAATTCAGAACGTGATACTTTTTTATTCGGATTGTTAGCTAACGGATCATTCATATATACAAAGTTTTGATCGTACCCAACAACTACTGCACTATGCTCATAATATGTAATTTTCACATCACCGTTATTTGTATTCCAGGTTTCAAAACTCTCCTCAGCTAGCGGCTGAAACGTTGTATTTGCAATTACCCATACTGGTGAGCCTGAACTAATGACTTTATATACATCTTCAATCTCTCTTCCAGTTAAATTAATCGTTTTTTCAGGTACATACTTTTCTGCAAGTTTAAAAATCGGCCCATGATAAACACCGTAACCTGGTTCGGATTTCGTATAAATATTTCCAACAAATCCTTCATGAGGATTTCCTCGAAGATTATTTTCTTTAAATGGAACATGATTGATTTCACTTGCAAGTTGCATCTTATCCACTTGTACACCTTTATACTGCAATAACATTGCTAAACTCGTAACCTCACAACCTCGCTGTAATTCCGGAAGTTGTTTTATAAATGGAACATTTTCAATCATAGCTGTTTCTTTCATATCAAACAAAAAATTCACTCGTAACTCTTGTACTTTTTGAAGAATTTTATTTTTCCCTACAAAAATAGCAACAACAAGTATAATTCCTACAATACATATATATTTGAATTTTTTAAACATATGCAAAACTCCATTACATCATTATTTTCATCAAACACTATCCTTTTTATTGTACCTTTCTTCTACCTAGTTTGCTAGAAAGATTATATGAATTATTATTCAATTCAACTGTTTTAAAATTCTAATTTTTTGTAATAAAAAGAAAAATGAATATACATTTTCAGAATATTTTGCTAGAATTAAAAATGTTTAATGTGGTTAAAGAAATTGAATTTCTTTTATTCACAAAACAAAAATCAAGGAACACTAATCGTTTCGTTGTTGTTTTTTATGACTACTCAAGCACCCAGAAAATATACGTAATCCATTCGTATAGGAACATAAAGAAAACTACAATCAGTATGTTTTTTATCCCCCACTGATGATTAGCGAAACGAAGCAAGCTCAATATTCATTGAGTAAAACAAACAAGAGAAAAGTACGGGGTGAAGGGAATATGAATCAAACAACTACAGAACAAACTAGTTTAAAACGTACAATGAAAAGCAGACACCTTTTTATGATTGCGCTCGGAGGTGTCATCGGTACGGGATTATTCATGGGATCAGGACAAATCGTCCATAATGCCGGACCTGGTGGGGCAATCCTTGCATTTTTAGTTGGTGGTTTCGTCATGTATTTAACAATGCTCTGTCTTGGCGAATTATCCGTTGCCATGCCAGAAGCAGGTTCATTCCAAAGTTATGCAAGCAAATTTATTTCACCTGGTTTTGGATTTGTCGTTGGCTGGATGTATTGGTTAAACTGGGCTGTTACAGTTGGGGTAGAGCTAACGACTGTTAGCATTTTAATGAAGCGTTGGTTTCCAGACGTATCTTCATGGATTTGGTGTGTTACATTTGCAGTAATCCTTTTTCTTGTAAACGCTTTATCAACAAAAGCATTTGCAGAGACGGAGTTTTGGTTTTCCAGTGTAAAAGTCTCAACAATTGTTGTCTTCATTATACTTGGAGGCGCTGTTATGTTTGGGTTCTTAGATTTCAATGGGCAACCCGCACCAATGCTTCATAACTTCACCGAAAATGGTGGATTATTTCCAAATGGTGCCTTAGCTGTTCTTCTCACAATGATTACTGTAAATTATTCCTTCCAAGGAACCGAACTAATTGGAATTGCTTCAGGTGAAAGTGAAAACCCTGAAAAAACAATTCCAAAAGCAATTAAAAATACAATTTGGCGTACTTTATTCTTTTTCGTACTAGCAATTGCTGTTGTTGTTGGTTTACTTCCATGGCAGGAGGCTAATCTTGTAGAAAGTCCATTTGTACTTGTTTTTGATACAGTTGGTATTCCATATGCGGCTGACATTATGAATTTTGTCATTATTACTGCTGTACTATCAGTAGCAAATTCAGGATTATACGCGAATTCACGTATGCTTTGGGCTATGTCAAAACAAGGTATGGCAAGTCCTGCATTTGCAAAATTAACAAAAAAGGGACTACCACTGAATGCTTTAATTTTCAGCTTAGTCTTTGCAAGTCTCTCGCTTTTAACAAGCGTATTTGCAGCAGATACAGTCTTTTTAGTACTAACATCAATTGCAGCGATGGCAGCAGTTGTCGTCTGGATGTCAATTGCTGCTTCACAATTTTTCTTTCGAAGAGATTTTATAAAGAATGGCGGAAATATAAACGATTTAAAATATCGTACACCCCTTTATCCAATCGTTCCAATTGTTGCTTTTTCTTTAAATTTCATTACATTCGTTAGTTTAGCTTTTATACCGGATCAACGTATCGCACTTTATTGCGGAATTCCATTTATGATTATTTGCTACATCTTGTATCAAATTAAATATAAAAAAGTTGTCACATTTGAAAAGCAACGAAATATTACACAAGGAATAAACTAAATATATAAAATATTCAACTATCTTATCCTATGATAAGATAGTTTTTTTCTATTTTTTGGATATGCTGGTATAACTTTATTTATCTTAAAATTTTTACAATCATGTTTTCATCAAAAAAATAGTTTACAATGTTATCAAGTTACAAATGATATTCACCGTAAAAAGTGTGCATTTGTGTCTATTTTTTAACAATATGACAAAAACTATTGCCTTCTATAAATTAATAGGTTTATATTGTTTTATTGGCATAGTTTCAATCCAAGGAGAAAGGAGATTTTCAATCGTGCAACTGAAAAAAAAATTTTGGAAGTTGGCTTCGCTTCTTCCACTATCACTACTCTTGTTCCTCGGTGGCTGTGATAAAAAACTTGCAGTATTAAATCCGCAGGGGCCTGTTGCAAAAACACAGTATGATTTAATCGTTTGGTCATTCATACTCATGTCGTTGATTATTGCAATTGTATTTATCTTGTTTACAGTCATCTTGATTCGTTACCGTGAAAAACCAGAAAATATGGACTATGAGCCACCTGATATACACGGTAATACTCTTTTAGAAATTATCTGGACTATTTTCCCTGTTATCATCGTGATTGCATTGTCAATCCCAACAGTAAAAGCAACATTTGCATCGGAAAAGCAGCCAGAGCAAACAAAAGATATGAAACCAGTTGAAATTTACGTTACATCTGCCAACTGGAAATGGTTATTCAGTTATCCAGAGGAAAATATTGAAACCGTTAACTATTTAAATGTACCAGCAGGTGTACCAATTCAATTTAAGCTAACTTCTGTTGGTCCAATGAATGCCTTCTGGATTCCAGAGCTTGGTGGTATGAAATACACAATGGATGGCATGATTATGGACTTATATCTACAGGCTGATAAGCCAGGTTCTTACATTGGCCGTAGCGCAAACTTCTCTGGTGAAGGATTCACTGACATGGAATTTGAGCTTGAAGCAAAAACAAAAGAAAAGTATGACAAGTGGGTAAAAGAAGTAAAAGAAACTGCTAAACCACTTACAGAAGAAAAATACAATGAAATCATTAAACCTGGTGTAGTAGGGCGTATGACATTCACTAATACACATTTAAAATACGTAGATCCAAAATCACTTGAATATTGTGATTACAACTACTACAAAAACAAAAAGTAATAACGAATATTCCGACAGATTGGAGTGAATATAGTGAAGCTTGATGAATTTTTTGTCACAGGCGATCCGATTATCTATGGAGCGGACGTATCTATTGTTCTTGTGACGTTAGCGATCCTTTTTGTGCTAACAAAGTACAAAAAATGGAGATGGCTTTGGGATGAGTGGTTAACTTCTGTTGACCATAAGAAAATTGGGGTTATGTATATCATTTCAGCAATTGTAATGATGTTCCGCGGCGGTATGGACGGCTTAATGATTCGTGCCCAGTTAACGTTCCCTGACACAACATATTTAAACGCTGAACACTATAATGGTATATTTACAACACACGGTACGGTTATGATTCTCTTCATGGCAATGCCGTTTGTTATGGGACTTATGAACGTTGTTGTTCCTCTTCAAATTGGAGCACGTGACGTTGCATATCCTTTCTTAAATGCATTAAGTTTTTGGTTATTCTTCGTAGGTGCTATGTTATTTAACATCGCCTTCGTTATCGGTGGTTCTCCAGACGCTGGGTGGACATCATACTTCCCAATGGCTGGTACAGAATTCTCACCTGGAGTAGGAAATAATTTCTATGCAATTGCATTGCAGATTTCAGGTCTCGGGACGCTGATGACAGGGATTAACTTCATGGTAACAATCTTAAAAATGCGTGCACCAGGCATGAAGTTAATGCAAATGCCAATGTTTACATGGTCTATTCTAATTACATGTGTAATCATTATCTTTGCTTTCCCAGTATTAACAGTTGCTCTTGCATTAATGACATTCGACCGTCTATTTGATGCTCACTTCTTTACAATGGCAAGCGGCGGTATGCCAATGCTTTGGGCGAACTTGTTCTGGGTATGGGGTCACCCTGAAGTATATATCGTTATTTTACCGGCATTCGGTATTTTCTCTGAAATCGTAAGTACATTCTCACGCAAGCGCTTATTTGGATATACAGCAATGGTGTATTCAATGGTTGCAATCGCAGCTCTAAGTGGTCTTGTATGGCTGCATCACTTCTTTACAATGGGTGCAGGACCAGCAGTTAACTCATTCTTCTCGATTTCAACAATGGCAATTTCTATCCCAACCGGTGTTAAAATCTTTAACTGGTTGTTTACGCTTTATAAAGGTCGTATCCGTTTTACAGTTCCAATGCTTTGGTCATTGGCATTTATTCCAAACTTCGTAATTGGTGGAGTTACGGGTGTTATGCTTGCGATGGCAGCAGCTGACTATCAATACCATAACAGCTACTTCCTAATCGCTCACTTCCACTACGTATTAATCGCTGGTACAGTATTCGCGATGCTTGCTGGATTTACATTCTGGTATCCGAAGATGACTGGTCATATGCTAAATGAACGCCTTGGTAAATGGACATTCTGGATCTTTATGAGTGGATTTAACATTTGTTTCTTCCCAATGTACTTCTTAGGTTTAGATGGTATGACTCGTCGTATGTACACTTACTCTGCAGACCTTGGATGGGGTTGGTTAAACCAAATCGCATCTGTCGGTGCAGTAATGATGGCAATTGGCTTCGCCTTATTATGCTACAACGTAGTTTATAGCATTCGTCACGGTGAGCGCGATGTAACCGGAGATCCTTGGGATGCTCGTACACTTGAGTGGGCAACACAATCTCCAGTACAACATTACAATTTCGCAAAATTACCAGAAATTAAGTCTAGTGATGTATTCTGGGAAATGAAGAAGAACGGCGAAACTATTACACCAAAACCTGAAGAGTTGAAACCAATTCATATGCCAAGTACTACAGGCGTTCCAATCATTATGTCTTGTTTTATCGGTCTTGCAGGTTTTGCACTAGTATTTAGCTGGTTCTGGTTAGCAATTGTCGGTGGTATTGGTATGTTAGGTTGTATGATCTGGCGCTCGTTTGATTACGACGACGGATATTACGTTAGCGTAGATGAAATTAAAAAGACAGAACATGTTGCATGAGAGGTGAAACGAAATGGCGGCTTTAGATAAAAGCTTACCTCTAGAATATCAATCCGAACAAAGCAGATTGAATATTTTAGGGTTTTGGATTTTTCTTGGGGCTGAAATCGTGCTGTTCGCAACACTTTTCGCCTCTTATCTAGTACTTGCTGGTCGTACGGCTGATGGCCCTACACCAGCTCAGCTGTTTGAACTTAAAACCCTTTTAATTCAAACGCTCCTACTTTTAACAAGTAGTTTTACATGCGGTATCGCAATTCATGAAATGCGTAAGCACAACCAAAAAGCAATGTTAGGATGGTTCATCTTCACATTAATTTTAGGTGCAGGCTTCCTTTTCTTTGAAGTTGAAGAGTTTATGGCTTATGTTGCAGAAGGCGCAACAATCCAAACAAGCGGATTCTTATCTGGATTCTTCGTTCTTCTTGGAACGCATGGTGCCCACGTAACAGCTGGTATCATTTGGGCAACTTGTGTTGTTATCCAAATTTTAAAACGAGGTTTAACACCAGTTACAGCTCGTAAAGTATTTATTATCAGCTTATACTGGCATTTCCTTGATGTTGTTTGGATCTTCATTTACACACTAGTTTACTTGAATGGGATGGTGGCGTAATAATGGGACAAAACAATACTCAAGCAAACGCACATAGCGGTTTTCCATGGTCACACGTTTTCGGATTTATTTTATCGCTTGCATTAACGTTCCTCGCTGTATATGTAACGTTATATACAAGCTTGCCACTTTCAACAATCTTAACAGCCATTCTTGTAATGGCAGTGGCACAAGCAGCATTGCAATTTGTTATGTTTATGCACATGACAGAAGGCGAAGGAGTAATACAAACAATCACAATCGTATTCCACTTTTTCATCGCTGCAGTAACGGTTGTTGGTACAGTTTGGATTTTCTTCTCTATGTAATGAACATGAAAAAGACTGCTGAGGTAATCTCAGCAGTCTTTTTTTATTTATTGTACTATTTTCTCTTCCCCTCTCTTATCATCCACATTACGGCAATTAAAACATAAACATGAAACCTATACTTATTATGACAAATGTTAAGAAAACTCTTTCTTTATGGAATCGAGTTCACATGCATTGCTTTTCTTCCTATAATATGGCTAAAATGAGTACTATATTATTTGAAGGGAGAGAACGCAGTGGAACACCATTCCTCAGTCCTATCACTTATGATTGTTGTCGCAATCGCGTTTTTCATTCCCCTTTTGTTACAACGCTTTAAACTAAAAGCACTTCCTGTCGTTGTTGCCGAAATTATTGCAGGAATTTTTGTGGGAAAAAGTGGATTTAATATTATCGAGCCAGATATGTGGCTACAAGTTTTATCAACGCTAGGATTTATCTTCTTAATGTTCTTAAGCGGTTTAGAAATTGATTTTTCTATCTTTAAACAAAAAGGGAAAAAGAATAAGACGAATGAACCCAATACGTTCCAAGCAGCAAGCATTATCTTCTTATTTATTTTCATCTTATCCTATGCCCTATCACTTATATTTGTATGGCTTGGATTTGTAGATAACGCGATGTTCATGACATTGATTATCTCAACGATTTCTTTAGGTGTTGTTGTCCCAACACTAAAAGAAAACAACTTAGGAAAAACAGCAATCGGTCAAATTATTTTGTTAGTCGCCGTTATTGCGGACTTAGTGACAATGATTTTACTCGCTGTTTTCGTTGGATTAAACTCTGAAAGCGGTCAGAGCATGTGGCTTCTTCTCGTTCTATTTGGGGCAGGTATTGTAATTTACTTTGTTGCAAGACGCTTTAAAAATATTCCATACCTGGAAAGCCTAAAAGCTGGTAGTGTACAAATTGACACACGTGCTGTTTTTGCGCTTATTTTAATACTAGTCGGATTATCTGAATCTGTTGGTGCAGAAAACATTTTAGGAGCCTTTTTAGCAGGTGTACTCGTATCCTTATTATCACCAAATGAAGATATGGTTGAAAAACTCGATTCCATCGGATATGGTTTCTTCATTCCAATCTTCTTCGTAATGGTCGGTGTAAATTTAGAAGTATGGTCTATTTTTAAAGAGCCTTCTAGTATGTTAATGATTCCAATTTTAATTGTCGGACTCTTTATTTCAAAACTATTGCCATCACTCGTGCTAAGAAAATGGTATCCTCGTAACATCGTATTAGGAAGTGCCATTTTACTAACATCGACACTTTCATTAGTTATTGCCGCAGCACAAATTGGTGAAAAGTTAAATATTATTAGTCCGAGTCTGTCTGCTTCACTTATCTTGAGTGCAGTTATTACATGTATTTTTGCACCTGTATTATTTAAAAAGATGTTTCCAAAAGTGGAAACACCAAAACCAAGAGTTTCTATTATTGGTGCAAGTCGAATCACGCTTCCATTATCACTTGATTTAAAACGCGAAGACTATGATGTAACACTATACATGATGCGTCAAAATAAAGTAAATGCCGAGGAAGCAAAATCTCATGACTTCCCAATCGTAAAACTAGATACAATTACAATAGAACTATTAGAAGAACAAAAAGCCTTCGACGCAGATCGAGTTGTCGTCGCAACAAGTGATGATGAGCAAAACTTATTATTAGCAGAACACGCAAAAGAATTAGGCGTTGAGCATGTCATTGCAAGTGTAGAAGATCCTCTTTTACAGGAAAAAGCAACGCAAGAGCATATTGCTGTATTCTCGACGATTAACTCCACACGCATTTTATTACGTGCACTCATTGATAAGCCGAGTCTCGTTCGTTTAATTACGACTGCGAATGAAACGGTTCGTGAAGTGGAATTACGTAGTAATACATATAACGGTTTACCGCTTCGTCGCTTGCCATTCCTAGGTGACGTACTCATCATTCAAATTTATCGCGGTAATAAAGCATTAATACCACACGGTGATACAAAATTACAAAATGGTGATACACTTCTTGTAACAGGATCAAAAGAGCACATTGATACAATGAAAAGCATATTAGAATAGCAAAAAGTCCCCTTTCAAAATTTGAGAGGGGACTTTTTAAATCGACATGTAAAAAATAACACAAAACAATTACTCCTTGTTTCCCTAAACCATAATACTTTTAATTTTTTTCTTAAGATTCTTACTTCCTTATGGTAAAATATTACTATCATAAATTATGAGGATGAATCACACTATGTCTATTTCAACTTTAGCTCTTTTATTATTAGCAGAGGTACTTGTAGCCATTATTCTCATCGGTATTAGCATTGAAATTTGCAGCTATGGATGGAAGAAGCCAAATGGAACGAAATACTTTTGTCTCTTTCTTTCCCTTATTATTGGTACTTGTAGCATATTAGGCCTTTGTGTTGCGCCGGCCTATTTCTTTTTACAACTCATAGAAAAATCTTCATAAGAAAGGTGGATTATGTATGGTTACAATTAAATGTATTGACGCCTCCGAAACATACGAACTACGTCAAAAAATTTTACGTCCAACTCAACAGTTGGAAGATTGTAAATACCCATCTGATTACGAAACAAATTCCTTTCATCTCGGTGCCTTCTTAAATGATAAACTCATTAGCATTGCTTCGTTCTCTCATGAAATCCCCCCTTCCTTACAGGGTAACCATCACTATCGTTTACGAGGCATGGCTACAGTACCCACCTTTCGGAAACAACATGCCGGTAGCTCATTAATCCAACAAGCTGAAGTAATCTTAAAAGAGCGTCAAGCAGAGATATTATGGTGTAATGCTCGTATTACCGTTACAGATTACTACAAACGATTAGGATTCCTTGAGCATGGTGAAACATTCGATATACATCCGATTGGACTTCATAAATTAATGTATAAAACATTATGAATTGAACTACCCCTCCCTACCTCTACACGAGCTTGAGGTAGGTGGGGGATTTTTCATATTTTCTATGTCTCATTCATCCTCTTCAGATCGTATTGTTCTTCTATAATTGTAAGCATATAACGATGGTACCAAGAAACAAATAAATATAACAAGACCAATTAGTCCTGTGCCCTTTAAAGAAGCATTTGGTGTTACAATCATATTAATTCCCATAATTACAATTGCAAGTGTAATAGGGAGCAATAACAATTTAAAAAAATAGCTTCGTTTCACCGGTTCTCCGCCTTCATATCCCACTCCTTTTATGACATAACGGTAAAAAACCATACCTAATATCACAAGGTTTTGTAAAACAAATGCCATTCTAGTATGTTTTAGTCCTTGAATCATTAAGCGTTCATCTTTCACGATCCTCATCGATATCCTTCACTCCTTATCCTCCCAAAATAAATCATTTAACGTTTGATTTACGGCATAACAAATTTTTAAACACAAATCTAAAGAAGGATTATATTTTCCTTTTTCAATTAAACTAATCGTTTGCCGTGTAACTCCTACTTTTTCTGCTAATTGTTGTTGTGTTAAATCTAACTGAACACGAGCGACCTTTATTTTACTTACAGCCAATCCATGCCCCTCCTTCACTATTAATTGTAACTTATATATTCCATTATTAAATTACATTATTATTGAAATGCAATTTCTCTCTTCATAACGAATTATCCATTTCTACGAATAAAAGTTTTACCTTATTATACACGAAAAAAGGTACTACCTATGAGGAGTACCTTTTTCTATCTCATTATAAAAATAAATGACATCCAAACAAAATCGCAAAGAAATAAAGAAGCGGATGAACTTCCATCCCTTTCCCTTTCACAATCTTTAAGATAGGATAGATTAAAAATCCAAGTGCAATTCCATTCGCAATACTAGATGTTAATGGAATCCCTACGAAAATTAAAAACGCCGGTAATGCATCTTCAAATTCATTCCAGTTAATATCGCGAATACTTTGTGCCATTAGACTTCCTACAATGATTAATGATGGAGCAGTAATTGCTGCTACACTTGATAAAGAGGCAATAACAGGACTGAAAAATGCAGTAACTATCGTTAAGCAGATTACTACAATACTTGTTAATCCTGTTTTACCACCTGCTGCAATTCCCGCTGATGATTCAATCGTTGCTGCTGTCGGACTTGTCCCGAATACTGCTCCCGTTGTACCACCGATTGCATCAGCAATAAATGCTTTACCGAAACGTTTTTCAGTGTTATCTGTACTTAAACCAGCTTGTTTAATTAAACCAAGCAAGGCACCGGTTGTATCAAATAACAGTACAAGTAAAAATGAAAACACAACTCCGTATAATCCATATTCAATCACATCAGATAACGCAGTCATCGGATTTGAAACAATGATTCCCTTTGGTAAGTGAGGGATAGCTGCAATTTTATCCTCAAACTTAAGTTGACCTGTAAAAAAGGCAATGATGCCCGTCACAATCATACTAATAAATAGTGCACCACTCACACGTAATGCCATTAACACTGCTGCTAACACTAAACCAATTAGTGTTAAAATAACAGCTGGTGAATGAAAATCTCCAATTGTAACTAAATTAGATGGATGATCAACGATAATCCCGGATAAACGAAGACCAATGAAAGCAATAAATAACCCAATTCCACCCGCAATAGCCTGTTTTAAACTATCTGGAATTGCTACAATAAGCTTTTGACGAAATGATGTGAAGGATAGTAAAAGAAAAATAATACCTGTTACAAATACTGCTGAAAACGCAATGCCATATGTAATGCCTTCTGCCTTTTGTACAACAGAATAAGCAAAGTACGCATTCATCCCCATTGCTGGAGCAATGACAATCGGATAATTTGCTAAAAACGCCATACATAGTGTTCCGACAACTGTCGCAATAATGGTTGCCGTAAATGCTTGATCAAAAGGTACACCTGCATCAGACAATATTTTCGGATTGATGACAAGAATGTACGCAAATGTAAAAAACGTTGTGATGCCAGCTAAAATCTCTTGCTTCACAGAAGTGTTATACTTTTGTAATTGAAACATGCTTAAGTACCCTTCCTACACAATGAATTATTATCACACATTCTTTTCTTACTATTATATGAGAAAATGTAATACTTAATCTTACCAACCAATAAAAAGAAGAGTCAATATATTCAATAATAGTTCGAATTTTAAGTTTAGGTCTGACAAATATAGATATAGTACAGCATACATCGACTATTTTTGTAGCATAACAGAAAGAAATGTTTTATAATTTAAAATAGTTAAACATCAAGTAAGCGTATTCAAACTTTTTCATCCTACAAGGAGGCTTCTTATGCAAAACACAAACAAATCAGGAAATTTAAACCGCGGTCTAAAACAACGGCACATCACATTGATGTCTCTTGGATCCGCTATTGGCGTAGGACTATTTTTAGGATCTGCTTCCGCTATTAAATTAGCTGGACCTTCTATTCTATTAGCCTATATGATTGCTGGACTCGTTATCTTCTTCATTATGCGCGCTCTTGGGGAAATGGCAATTGAACAGCCTGTTGCTGGTTCTTTTAGCAAATATGCACATGATTATTTAGGACCGTTAGCAGGTTATATCACTGGTTGGAACTACTGGTTTTTATGGGTTGTTACTTGTATGGCAGAAATCACTGCCGCTGGTATTTATATGGAGTTTTGGTTCCCGGATATCCCGCGCTGGATTTGGGCATTAATGGCTCTCGTATTAATGAGTGCATTTAACTTTTTATCTGTAAAAGTATTCGGGGAACTTGAATTTTGGTTTGCTTTAATTAAAATTGTCACAATTATCAGTATGATTGTAATTGGTACAGGAATTATTTTATTTGGATTTGGAAATGATGGTATCGCCACTGGTATTTCAAATCTTTGGTCACACGGCGGATGGTTTCCAAATGGTTTTTCTGGGTTACTTCTTTCCTTACAAATGGTTTTATTCGCTTATCTAGGAGTCGAGCTCATCGGTGTCACAGCTGGTGAAGCACAAAATCCAAAGAAAACACTCGCAAAAGCAATTGATAACGTATTTTGGCGTATTTTACTGTTCTACGTTGGAGCCTTATTTGTTATGATGGCAATTTATCCATGGAATGAACTTGGCGATAAAGGAAGTCCATTTGTATTAACATTCCAACAAATTGGTATAGCAAAAGCAGCAGGGATTATTAACTTTGTCGTCTTAACAGCGGCTCTTTCTTCTTGTAACGGTGGTCTATTTAGTACGGGACGTATGTTATTTACATTGGCGCAACAAAAAAAGGCACCTGAAAAGTTCGGCCGTTTGAATAAAAATGGGATTCCAAGTAAAGGAATTTTAGCAACTTCTTTCGTCCTACTAGCTGGTGTTATTTTAAACTATCTTGTTCCTGCAAAAGTATTTACATGGCTTACTAGTATTTCAACGTTCGGCGCAATTTGGACATGGGGGATCATATTAGTTACCCAAATCCGATTCCGAAAAGGATTACCAGCACAAACTAAGCAAAATTTAACGTATAAAATGCCTTTGTATCCATTAAGTTCTTATTTTTCACTCGGTTTCCTTACATTAGTATTAGGAATTATGGCTTATTCAGAGGATACACGAATTGCATTAATTGTTGGTCCAATTTGGTTAATTGCATTGGTAGTTGTATATTACTTAAAAGGATTTCATAAGATAGATGCTGTAGAAAATTCAAAAATCAGTTAAATATGTTACCCCTTCCTGATAGCGAGGAAGGGGTTTTCTTATTTTTCACACAAATATTTATCAACAAAATTCATGTTATTTTTACAAATTTTTTGTATATTTCACATTTTCCATCTTTATTTTCATAAAAAAATCCATTACATTATTAAGGGACATATATTTATTATTAGGGGGATTCTTCTATGAAGAACAAAAAATGGCTTAAACTTTCTTTAGCAACAGCAATTACACTCAGTATCGGAAGCACTTATATTCCACCTGCTTTCGCTGAAAGTTCTACAGATCCAGCACCTGAAATTGCTGCAAAAGTTGTAAATCAAAACAATGGGAAGAAAGTATTATTTGATAATACACATGGGCAAACAGCAGGTACAGCTGATTGGGTCATTGATGGTGGTTTTTCCGATTTTGGAAATGGTATTTCTAAAAATGGATATTTTGTAAAAGAGCTTCGCCAATCTACACCTATTACATATGAAAATTTAAAAGATTATAATGTGTTTATTGTTCCTGAAGCAAATATTCCTTATAAAAAATCTGAACAAGATGCTATGTTACAGTATGTTAAAAATGGTGGTAGTATTTTCTTTATCGCAGATCATTATAATGCAGACCGAAATAAGAATCGCTGGGATTCTTCAGAGGTATTTAATGGATACAGACGTGGTGCATGGGACAACCCTGCAAAAGGTATGTCTAGTGAAGAAGCAAACTCGCCAGCAATGCAAGGAGTGGAAAGCTCCGATTGGTTATCTCAAAACTTTGGTATTCGCTTTCGCTATAATGCGCTTGGAGATGTTTCTGCCAAAAATATTGTATCACCTGAACAATCCTTTGGTATTACGAAAGGTGTTTCATCAGTAGCTATGCATGCTGGTTCTACACTTGCCATTACAAACACTAAATTAGCAAAAGGAATCGTGTACCTTCCAGAAAACCCATCAAAATGGAATAACGCTGTTGATAGTGGTGTTTATAATGGTGGCGGTATTGCAGAAGGTCCTTTTGCTGCTATTGCTAAAGTTGGTCTTGGAAAAGCAGCATTTATCGGCGATTCTTCTCCTGTTGAGGATGCCTCACCAAAATATGTTCGTGAAGATACAGGACAAGCAAAAAAAACATATGATGGGTATAAAGAAGAAAATGACGCTATCTTATTGGAAAATATCGTTAATTGGTTATCTAAACAAGAAACCTATACAAGTTTAGATCAAGTAAATGGCTTACAACTTGATAACCCAACACCTTTACAAACATTTGAGCAACCTAATTTATCAACTGAGCCACAACCAGAACCTTGGAGCGCCCCAAATCAAGGATATAAATGGTTCAATACAAATACATTTAAGCCAGGTTCATATGGATATAGCAGTACAGTAACTACACCTGTAAATAATTACGTAGTTACGCATCCTAGTATCCTGCCAAACAATGAAGTATTCCAAGTGAAAATTCAATTAAATAACTTATTACCAAATACAACATATAGTAATTATTCTCTAGGAATTTTCACAACTGGAGGATCACAAGTTGCGAAAATCCAAAATGAAAATGGTACTTGGCCTTCTAGCTTTGGATATAGTAATGCATTCTCTTTCATAACAAATAGTCTAGGTTTTGCTGAAAAAGTAGTAAATGTACAACTCGCACCAAATACAACTGGACAAGCCACTTTGCGTCTTCGTCAAAATACAACGACAAAATATAATGAAGCTGTCACTATTAATAATAAATAATAAAAAAAGCAATCCTAAATGGATTGCTTTTTTACTACTCATCTTTTTCTTTTGAGAAAAACATTCTAGAAATAACAATTCCTAGTCCACCAATAAGTAAGAATAATACTGCACGAATCATCATTGATACTTCTGGTAAATCTAAGAAGAATAACTTACTCACTGTCACAACTAACACCACTAGCCCCGCATACAGTATTTCATTCATTCTTCTATTACGCCCAAACCAAACTGAAACTAAAGCATATATCATCCATAAAAGAGAGACAGGTACACTAATGATACTTCCGCTTGTTGAAAGAACCTCTCCTATTCTAGTAATTGTAATAAATACAAGTACCATAAAGCCGTACAGTGTAATCGAATACACATGTTTTCCAAAATGTTGTAACATTGGTTTCACTCTCATCATGCCATAATAAAATGTTCCAAGCAAAATGAAGTGAGCTACAAAAGCAGCTGACATAAATGCTTCAAATGGACTAACGAGCGTTTGAAGCATACCAATCGCATAAATAACAGCGCTTATATAAAACTTAATTTCTTGTTTCAATTTAACAGAAGTAACAACACCTAAGAATCCTTGTAACATTAAGATGATCGATCCATTTACTAAGCTGAACTCATATAAAATCGCTAAACTAAACGATCCCATTGCAAATCCAAATAAAAGATCCGTAAATAATGATTTTTTATTTTTCGTATATTCAGCTACAAACATTACAGCGTGCACAATTGTACTAATCAATAATCCCCATGTTGTAAAGTCTGGAATTTTTACAATTGCCATAATAAAGAAGATTGCATTCGCACTAAACAACGCCATTCTAGGTTGATAAATAAAACTTCGGTTCATAAACATATGCCAAAAAAGTGTAATATGAATGAATCCATACACAACTGTTAATTGTACATTTAAATTTCCTAGTAACACTGTCATAATGACAAAGAAGACAAATGTTACAAGTACAGAAACACAATAAGACACCATATATAAATATTGATAACGGTTCTTATACGCATACCATAATAAACTAATCGTTAATATTGCTTCATATCCAAAGAAAATGTAAGAATTAGGTGTTGTACTATTTAATAAGAACGGTACAAAAAAGGCACCTACAGATACAAATATAGCGAGATACTCTGATTGATATCGCTTAGCTAGATAGATGCCAAGTATAATCCAAATAATATTTAATATAAATGCAATGGTTGCCGGAAAGAAATGATACAAATAATGTGCAGCGAATGTCGTTAAAACAATACCTGTAATACTCCCCCCAGCTAATACTAACCCTAAAGCTTGACGTTCCTGTTTTATTTGCAGATCACCTACATAGTACAAACCAACTGATAATACTACGCCAAATACAATACGAATTGCTGGAGTAAGTAATCCCGCATCTACTCCCGCTTTAAAGAGCCAAATTACCCCCAGTAGCATAATAGCAACGAAAATACGTGGCAGCCATGTTTGACAAAATTTTATAATATCAAACGGTTCAGGCTTAAATGCAGAAATATCTACTTGTTTTACTTCTGGTTCTTTCACTCTTTCTTCATTAACGACAATTTCTTCTTTTCTCACATTTGGTGCAGGGATACTAGTTTCTTGTTTCTTCTGCTCTCTCTCCTGTTGAACTTTTTCTACTTCTATTTCCCTTTGCTGTGCCTTTAATTCATAGAGCGCCTCTTGGATTGTATCAATCGCTGTTTCTAGAGCTTCTATTTTTTTGTTTAAATCCTGTTTCATTCTCTCCCCCCTCTAATCATGCTGCTAAAATGGTACTATACATATAATTGGTGAAATTACCCATTACTTACATCATACTATTAGCTTATTCATTTTTTAAGAGAAATTTCTCTAACATTTCCTAGTTTCTGCTATTATAGTAATAAATAGCATTTCTCCTTCTTCTTTTCAGCGTAACTAGAAAAATAAAAAATATTGCTTATGAGGTGTTGCTTTGGAACAATCAATTTGGAACAATAACTCAAAAAAGAAAACCCGTGGTCTAAGGCGCGCATTCCGAAATTTCTTGCAATATACGACTATACATACAAACTCTTTACCAAATGCTAATGAACAGTCTGCTTTAGGTTGCTGGTCTATTCATCTTCCCTTCAATCCTTCTTATATGCATTCAAAACGTAAATCGAACTCGATTAAACGATTTTATTTACAGACAGCAATCAATCGAGTAGAGCATTTAATCCGTATAAAAACTACAACTGAAAAAGAGTATCGTATTTATTTTGTTGTCTCTTTTCCTAATTTACAAGCTTCTAATATCTTAATTGTATGTAGTAAACAAGGAATAGAACGATTTTTTGAAGGCTTTCTAGGTAGATACATGGACGGACCACAGTGGATTCCATTACCACAAGAACGCGAGATTGAACAAGAATGCGGCTTACATATACCTAACGAATTACAAGTAAAAGGATATACAGAAATTTTTACTGATTCTGATTACAATGACAAAGAAATTTGGTTTATAGGTGAATTAGATTAAACAAAAAAGGCGTTTTCCAGTATAGAAAACACCTTTTTCTTCTAATCCTTTTTATTCATACAAGCACTTACAATCATTCCTAAGCAGCCACCTACAATCGCTGGAATAATCCATCCTACTCCTTCTGTATATAAAGGAATGTGTTCTAATATAGATGTCCATTTTGAAAGTAGCACGTTACGATTTAAAATATCTATTCCACTAAACACCGCTACTAGTCCAATAGTCACTGGATATATATACGTATACTTACCGATATACTTATGACATAGTCCTAAAATAATAAGTGTTAAAGCAATCGGATAAATAAACCCAAGAATAGGGACTGATACTTTTAAAATTTGTGTTAATCCTAAATTAGCAAGAATCATACTAACGACACTTAAAACAAAAGCCCACACTTTATAAGAGACTCTTGGAAATACTTCTGTAAAAAACTGACTACAAGATGTAACAAGTCCGATCGATACACACAAACAAGCAACTGTAAAAATAATTCCTAATAATATCATACCGCTCTGTCCAAATAATGCAGTCATCACATGAGCTAATACTTGTGCACCATTATCAAATTTTCCAAGTGAGCCACTTATTGATCCGACATATCCGAGAATAACGTAAATAAGAGATAATAATAGACCAGCACCTATACCTGCCATGCTCATATACTTTGCTATGTTCTTTTCATCTTGTACTCCTTTTACACGTAAAGCATTTGCTACAACAATTCCAAAGATTAACGCTGCTAAAGCATCCATCGTTAAATACCCATCTAAAAACCCTTGAAATACCGGAGTATTTCCATAGTTCCCCACTGGTACTTGAACATCTCCTACTGGTGTAATCATACTCTTTATAAAAATAAGGGCAATCATACATAACAATAAAGGTGTTAATAGTTTCCCAAACAGCCCCATCAATTTTGATGGTGATAAACTTAGCCAATATACAATGCTAAAAAAGATGACTGTATAGATAAGTAGCAACACACTACCGGAATCAGGAAATAATTGACCTGGTCCCATTTCAAAAGCTAAACTTCCTGCACGTGGTATACCAAGCCCAGGACCGATAAACAAATAAATTAAGCAAGGAAAAATAATTGCAAAAGAGGAATGTACACGATTTGCTAGTCCTTGGAAACTTCCGGCCTTAGCGATTGCTATTACACCTAATATCGGAAGTCCAGTTGCTGATATGATAAAGCCCAACAATGCAATCCATACATGATTCCCCGCTTCATATCCAAGGAAAGGTGGAAAAATAAGATTTCCAGCTCCAAAAAACATGGAAAATAACATCAGGCTCATAAGCAAAATTTCTTTTTTCTGTAATGATTTCATTTCTTTCTCCTTCGTTACTTTCATATAAAGTGGAATCCTTTTCACCCTATATACATTTTGTTTGTTCAACATATAAATTGCGGCTACGCCTAACAAAAGATGATTCGCACTCATCTTCTCTCTTTGTCTTCACTTAGTATGAGACAGGAAAAGGATCTGACTGCTTCTATCCATGAACAAATGCTCTCTCCCATTAAAAAAAAGAGGTATATAACTCGATTTTGATTTTCCAACATATCAGTTGCGGCTTTGAAAACAAAAGCAGACCTCCACTCGTTTTCTCCTTTTGTTTTCCATGGCATAGGGCTAAAAAAGGCCCTAACCGCTTCTATACATAGTCGGATGCTCTCTTCCATCTAAAAAGAAAGGTTTTACATTGTTTTTCAATTTTCACTTATACGCTAAAACAAACATAGTCCATAGTCTACCACAAAAGAAATCCCTATTCTACATCCGCTCTGTTTTCCAATTTCTTCTGAAAAATCAACCTTTATTGACATGTAATAGTTAATAAAGTAAACTATTACATATACAAAACTATTAACTTTGTTTTTGTTTGTGTCAGGAGGAAACTGAAATGGAATCAACGATACAACTTGAGAAAAAACAACAACGAAACAAGAAACATCCTCCAGGTTTATACTTACTCTTCTTCACAGAAATGTGGGAACGATTTAGTTACTATGGATTACGAGGATTATTAACACTATACTTAACAACAGCTTTAGTAAGCGGTGGTCTTGGATTTAGTCCCGGGTGGGCACTTTCTATCTATGGCTTTTACACTGGAGCGTGTTACTTTACTCCAATGATTGGTGGATACTTAACTGACCGATTTCTTGGAAGACGTTTAGCTATCACGATAGGTGGCGTGACAATGGCAATCGGTAACCTTACGCTATTTGCCCTGCAAAACCAAATCGGCCTATACCTTGGACTCGCGCTTATTATTATTGGTAATGGTTTCTTCAAACCAAATATTTCTACACTTGTTGGACAACTGTATGAAGAAAATGACCCAAAACGTGATAGTGCATTTACCATTTTCTATATGGGTATTAACGTCGGTTCATTTTTAGCTCCACTCGTTTGCGGATTTTTATCAGAAAATTTATTCAAAACAACAGTAGATGGCGTTGTTCATTACGGCTTCCGTTACGGATTCTTAGCTGCCTCAATCGGTATGATTATTGGACAAATTTTATTTACAACATTGTCTAATCGCTACCTTGGTGATATCGGTAAAAAACCAACAATAGATTTACAAGCGGCATCAGGGAAACAAACAGCTGGTAATACACCACTCACAAAAAAAGAAAAACAACATACAGCAGTTATCGTTATTCTAACTTGCTTCGTCGTCTTCTTTTGGGCTGGTTTTGAACAAGCTGGTAGCTCACTAACGTTATATACAAGCAAGTTTGTTGATCGTTCTGTGTTCGGATGGGAAATCCCAACATCTTGGTTCCAATCAGTCAATCCACTATTTATCATTTTGCTTGCTCCCGCTATTTCAGCACTATGGGCTAAGCTGGCTACAACAAAACGTGGAGATTTAAAAATCCCAACAAAAATGGGACTCGGTATGATTTTACTTGGAATCGGTTATATCGTTCTTGTTATCGCTACATTAAAAACAGGTAGTGATGAGCACAACATTACAGAGCAAGCAAACCTACTATTTATTGTCTTTACTTACCTTTTCCACACATTAGGTGAATTGTTCTTATCACCTGTTGGATTATCAATGGTCAGTTCTCTTGCACCAGTAAAACTCGCTTCATTACTGATGGGCGTTTGGCTCGCTAGTTCAGGGGTCGCCAACATTTTAGGTGGTCAACTCGCTAGTTTTACAACTTCACTTGGATATTCAGAAGTATTCACAGTTATAGGAGCAGTCGCTATTGTTTTAGGATGTGTTTTATTACTACTTTCTAAAAAACTGGTAAAATGGATGGACTAAAAAAGCTGAGGGATTACTCCCTCAGCTTTTTTTCTTCGCTTTTACAAACTCCCCAGTAACAACAAAACGCTTCGAGTTATCAGATACAGACACACATGTAATAAGTGTAACTTCTGTTTTCCCGTGATCTTCTACTACTTCCCATTTATCAGGTGTTACTTCTGACACATTCGCAACAACGTACTCATACTCATTTTTATTATCATATAAATAGATTTTATCGTTCTTTTTTAACGAAGATACATCGCTAAACAAAACACCTTTTTTTGACATGTTATGTCCTGCCAATGCATAATTTTCTTTTCCCATCTCTTGCTTCTCTTTTACAGTTGCTGCTCCTGATAATAAATTTTTCTCGGTAGAAGCATTTAAAATAGGTAATTTCAATGAAATACTTGGAATCTCAATACGACCAATTACTTGTGTTTCATCTAATGATGCATTCGCTACCTCTGATAAATCAGGTTGGTCAATTTTAGATGCATCTACAAATTTCGTATCCTGTTTTTGATATTCCATCTTCTGAACAGCTTGTACATTTTCTGTTTGCTTCTTCTCTGCCATATATCCGTCATAAAATGGCTTACCAATTAAAATGCCACCTACAACAAATAAAAGAACTGCTAGTATACTATATATTCTCTTCTTATTCATACATAATTCCTTCCCTTTACAAAATCTTACTTCTATATAAGATGATAAAGTAAGATGACTATATGTACAAGTATGAGACGAAAAGGAAAAGAAATTTATTTACTTATACGATAAAAACTTAATACTCCATCTACTTCATCCGCACTTACAAACAAATCTCGACCGTTTACTTTATAAATTCCTTCTGGTGCTGCCCCAGCTGATGGAGCAAGTCCAATATAAACCGGGAACATTGGAATTGTCATATCGAAAAATAATACAGCATTTGCCCTTTCAGCAGCTACTGCTAAGATGGAATTTCCTTTTATCATACCCGTCGCCACATTTTCTACTTCACTTCCGCGATTTTCACTTCTATTATCAGGATATAACCCAGCAGCTGCTACTTTTTCATCAATAAGATTCATACTATCGTACACAAGAGATCCGTCCTGACTCCATACAGAAATATTTCTCCCCCCTGATTTCACGCCATCTTTAAACTCATTTTTACCAAGATCCCCTTCATTAGCAGTAATGAGAAATCGCCCAGACGGATCCCATGTCACACCATCTGGTTCTAGGCGTGCAGTCACCTCATCTTGAAAAGATACGGTACCATCCTTTTTTAAATCTGCTTTATGTGTTGTGATGCCAAGACCAAATATATTTTCAATTCGTTTTTCTACAATATTTACAATTGCTACCGCATTATTTTCTTGTAATGTAACAGCTGCTTTATCTCCTTTTGCGCTAATCGCTACATACTCCGGCTGCGGATCATGCTTATAGATTGCTCCATTACTAATGTTACTCATATGGATTGGAAGCTCAGTATGTTCCCCGCGCATGACATCACCGTCAGGAAATGTAATCATAGAAATACTTCCTGGTCGTTTTGTTTTTTTCATATTCACTTCATTTTCATCATTTGGATCGTTTTCTTCATCTTCATTACAAATAATAAGTGTTCTTCCATCTGCTGTTAACGCTACTGAATCTGGTCCTACACCTACTTCATACGTTTTTACAACTCTCTGCGCTGCTAAATCCACTACCGCCACTTGTCCCTTATTTGCATAATATAAGTTATCTCCAGTTCGAAAAGCAGCCAATGCGTACTTTCCGTCTGGTGTAACCGTTACACTCGTTACTTCTGCTTCTGAATGAATTTCTTTAAAACTCACATTTCCTAATACTTTTATATTCTCTAAATCTGCAATTGATAGAATCTGAATTTGTCCTAAATCTGCTTCCGTAACAACAAGTGTATTCCCATCAGGTGTTGATGCTGTAATTTCAGCCTTCCCATTTGGCATTTGAAATGAGGCGATTCGATTAACTTTTGTATCCTTATGTTTTTTACCAATAAAGTCCGCCACCATCTGTTCCACTTTCCCGCGATACGCTGGGTTAGATATACTCCCCTTTGGTAACGTATCTATTTTATTCACAACCTTTTGTGCGTCCTTGTCTATTGTTTCTGCACTCACATCATTTCCTGCCCATAATACACTTGCAATCATCCCACCGTATAAGAACGCCTTTTTCATTTCCCCACTCCCTTTATTCGATACGTCCAATTTCTATCATAAAAAACATTTGTAAATCTTCACTTCGACACACATTAATTTTTTGTAAAAAATAGGATGTTTATTACAAAAAAAGACGTGCACGTGGCACGTCTTCAAGCAAATTTATTTCGATAAAGTGAAATATGGAATACAGTCATTTGTATAAAGAAGATTAAAAACACAACATATAATGGGTACGCAGGAATATACGGGGTTACAATCGGATATATAACAAGCAATGCAGCTGCAGTCGGCATAACATACCAAAGCGCCATAAAAGTCGTACGACATGCTTTTGCTGTAATGATTTCTTCCCGCTCATCATCTTGTGGAAATAACAAGGGAAACATCCAAAAAGATAATTTCTTATATTTCTTCTTTTGAACTTTATAAAAAATAGTGGATACAACAGCTACAATTAATAACAATAAAAACGGTGTGATGCTCATCGATATTTCAAATGGCACTTTCTCTGTTTGAATAATATTTGCAAATTCCACCTCAAAATAATAGAGTTCAATAAATGCCCAGCTAGCTAATCCGATAAATAACACATTCACCACATAAGACAAAATGATTCTATTCACTTTTTTCTCCCTCCTTATTTAAAACAAACACATCCTCCATCTTTAAATCAAATACATCACAAATCGTCAGTGCTAATAACAATGATGGAACGTAATCACCCTTTTCAATCGCTGCAATCGTTTGCCTTGTTACGCCAACTTTTTCAGCTAATACGCTCTGCGTAAAGTTAAAACGGGCTCTTAGCTCCTTCACTCTATTGTAAATGGTCAAATTTACCACCTCTCACCATCATTGTATGCTAAGCTTTACAAAATGTAAACTCAACTTAACATTTATTTCGTAAAAAAATCCAACTTTACCAGATGTAAAGTTGGATTTGATTTTAATTTAAAATTGTAACTTTAACCGTTCTGCGTCCCCAAGCACTAGAAGAAGCTTTATCTGGCATTAATACATCAATTCTATGACCTTTAATATCTCCGCCAGTATCCCCGGCAATTGCTTCACCGTATCCTTCAACAAATACACGAGATCCCAATGGAATAACCGCATCATCTACAGCAATTAATTTCATTCCTGGGTTTGCAGTTAAGTTATGACCCAATTTAGATTTTACAGTTTCACCTGGCTTATTTCCATTTTCAGAAGGATCAGCTGTATAAGCAGTTGCCAATACATAAATTTCACGCCCACCTTTAGCCGGTTTTGGCTCTGGCTGAGGAGTAGATGGTGTTTTTCCACTTTCAGCTTGCTTAGGCGCTGGTGCTGTTTGCTTAGCCGCGTCTGCTATTGCTTTTGCTTCTGCTTCTTTCGCAGCTTTTGCTTCTGCTTCTGCTTTTGCTTGAGCTTCCGCTGCTAATCTTGCAGCTTCTTGCTCACGAGCAATTGTTTCTTGTACTTCTTTCATACTTGATTCAATTTTTGCTTTTTCTTGTTCAGCTAAATTAATTTGACTTGCAATTTGATTATATTTTGCTTGCACAGCTTGTAAGTTTTCTTGACGCTTTTTCAAGTTTTCTTGTAAATCCGCTTGTGCTTTTGCTAATTTTTGTTTGTCTACTACTAAAGACGCTTCTTTTTCGTCAATTACTTTTTTGTCTTCTTCAATTTGACGAAGATCTTGTTCTTGCAGACGTAAAATCTCTTTATCTGCATCTAGGATTGTAGATACTGCATTCATACGTTGTAAGAAATCAGCAAAATTCTTTGATTCTACTACAACTTCTACTACTAAACTCGTATTTGAGCTATTTTGAACAGAAACCATACGTTTTTTCATAATATCTTTACGAGCAAGTACTTTATCCTCTAAAACGATAATCTCTTGCTTTTTCTGTTCAATTTGCTTATGCGTTTCATCGATTTTACTTTGAATAGCAGCTTGGTCCTCTTTGTTTTTTGCAATTGTATTATTTAAATTATGTAGTTCACTCTCAATACCTTGTATTTCTTTATTAACAGCTTGCTTCTCTTGTTCTTTTTGCTGAATATCATTGTTATTCTGCTGCAATTGCTGTTGCATGTTGTCCAGTTTCTCGTCGTTTGACTCAGCTTTTACAGCGACTGTACTAGAAAGACCAATAATTCCTGCTAATACTAGACTACTGATTCGCTTAAAATAGTTCATAATCCGACTCCCTTCTCATACAGTTATACATGATTTGTTTTACAGTTTGTTTACAAACTCATTAAATACACTTTATTTTTCATGACAAAAAAATGAAAACAACCCATAAAATGTAATGAACTCTTAACTTTTAACAACTGATTTTCATACAAATCTTACAAAATGTAAATTCGTATATTAGAAACAAAAGATTACACGACATTAAAAATATTGTCAAATCCTGCAGAAACCTTACTGATACAAAATTAGTCTGTTGACAACATATGACAACCTTCTACAAATTATATAAATCCAAATTGAAAAACCATCATAAAACCTTTCTTTTTGGGCGGAAGAGAGCATCAAGCCATGCATAGAAGCAGTCAAATTCTTCCCTTTCCCCATACCAATCTAAAAAAGAAAAAAAATAAGTACAGGGCACTTTTTATTCTTCGTAACAGCAACTTATATATTGAAAAGTCGAAATAGATTTATATGGTTTAACTCTCATTTTTCCTTACATTTGATGGCGAAAGGGAATTTAAAATATTTCTCTTTTTATTGTGTCATCGTGGGTGTACTCACTATTATTTTCCTATAAAGCTGAAAGAGTTGTCCTACTAAATAGGGCGCTCTTTTTTATAAAAAATTTGTCGTCTTCCTTTTATTTACTTTAAATTTTCAGAATAGTATAATATTAAATGTATCCTACATTATAAAAATGAATTACGAGCATGATAAATCTACGTTAAAGATACCTCCATAACCTCGTAAGCATAATAGGAGGATTGCACATGTTGTGACTGAAACAGGATATTCAATTCAATTTAATTTACTACTACAAATACAAAAGGGGTGCAATCATGTTTATTGTTACAAAACTTATTCATATTAAATTCGGCTATGAAGAACAAATTATTCGTTCTCTACAAGAATACTATCCAAACTCCGGTACATATGGGTTTATTAATCTAGAATTTTCTCGCATGAAACGTACTGAGCATGGGAATGAATATATGATTCGTATATTATGGAAAACACAACAAGATTATCATGAGTGGATTTCTCAAAAACAGGAAATTACAACGATGCCATGGAAACAACAATTCAAAAGCTATATTCTCTCATCAAAATCCCATGCTACGCACGTTAAATATTTACACTAAAAGAGCCTTCTGCAAATTTGCAGTAAGGCTCTTCTTCATCCCTCTTTCCTATCGAAACAACTCGGTCTCTAAAAAATAAAATTTGATTTTACATTTTATTAAAGCTATAATAGATTCCGAATTTTTTCGAAAGGAGCCACATTTTGACAGCTTATTTATTTCCAATTAAAACAGCATTTATTCTATTCCCCTTTTTAGCAATGATTCTATTGATTCCATTTTTAATATTTAATTACAGAAAATATGGCTATTTAAATAAATGGCGTTCATTTATTTTATATTCTTTACTGCTTTACTTGTTAAACGCTTATTTTCTTGTCATCTTACCGCTGCCACAAACCTATGATACATGTAGCTTGCAGCCAGCTAGTACACAGCACGTTCAGCTTGTACCGTTTTATTTCATTCAAGAAATCAGCAACCATACAGCAGCAGTATTAGCCAAACCAGCTACCTATTTCTATTTATTAAAAGAATCTGCTTTTTTACAAGTCGCATTCAATGCACTATTAACGATTCCAATCGGCATATATTTACGTTACTATTTCCGCCTTGGTTTTTTACAAACAATCTTCTTTTCACTTTGTCTCTCACTATTTTTTGAGATAACACAAGTGACTGGATTATACGGTATATACAATTGCGCATATCGTTTATTTGATGTCGATGATTTATTTTTAAATACTCTTGGGGGAGCAATTGGTTATTTCATCGCACCGATATTCACGTACTTCCTTCCTAAATCAAATGAATTAGATGCACATGTCGATTTAGCTACGAAACCAGTTGGATTTATTCGTCGTCTTATCGCACTGCAAATTGATTGGATTTTCTTATCTATTGTTGTGCCAGTTATAAAAAATAAAGGAAATTCTATTTTCATTTCTAGTATCCAGTCTTATACCAATCTATATGAACTTATTTTCACCCTATGTGCGGTCTTCATTTATTTCATCGTCATTCCGTATTTGACGAACGGAAAAACAATTGGTAAAGCGTTGCTTCGTATTCATATAAAAGGTAAAAATGAGCGAATTACCATTAAAGAATTATTTATTCGTTACGGCCTTTTCTATTTTGTTTTAGGTGGAATGAACTATATTCTCTCTAGTAGTTCCATATTGAATCAGACTAATCCATTAACTATGCTCATTATATTACTGTTTATGTTCTCAATTAATGGTCTCTTCATTATACATGTCCTATTACATGTATTTAGTCGAAATAAATTATTATTTTATGAGCATATAAGCCATACACGAAATGCAATTACACTCCAAAAAGCTGACAAATAATTTGTCAGCTTTTTTCATAAATAGAAAACATTTTTGCTACATATGGATTTAAAAACATCCCCATTGGATCTAGCTTTCCTCTAACTTCCAAGAAAGAGTTTAACTTTGGATAAACACATTGTAATGGTTCATATCGCATTGTATGCATTTTCCCCCAATGTGGACGCCCTTCGTACTTTTGAAAAATATGTTCTATTGCTGTAAAGTACGCAGCATATTTCATTCCTTTATACATATGCACAGCGATATACGCTGAATCTCTTCTATAAGCAGGACTTATCCATATATCATCTCCCTTTACATAACGACATTCAATTGGAAAATGAACTTGGAATTTCTTCTTTTCAATGAGGTTGTAAATTTCCCCTACTACATCTTTCATATACTGCGCTGGGACACTATACTCCATTTCATAAAAACGAACATTACGAGATGTAGCAAATATTTGATAACTTGGACCAATTGTTTTCGTACTCGGCACTGCCTTTGCTGACAGTCTACTAACTCCTTTACTTATAGAAGGAATCCACTTGCATCCTTTAGACAATAATGAAAAAGCTATATTTTCAAGTAGTTCTGTCTTGATCTTATGCCACTTTAAATCTATCCCTTTCTCTGCTGTTTCATTTGTAATTTTCACTTGGACATCATCTGAATACGGAAACACAAAAAATTCAAAATGACGATGTTGCTTATATTTCTCTAGTTTGTTTATTACAGTAGAAAACGATTCCTTTCTGCTTTCATAGATAAGTGAATAAGCTGGAATGACTTTTAATTTAACTTTTACAATGATTCCCAGCATACCCAGAGATAACTGAAATGCCTTCCAAAATTCAGGGTTCTCTTTCTCAGAACAAACAATAATTTCTCCAGATGCCAGCACAGCTGTAACTTCTACTACTTGTGTTGCCAAACTACCAAATTGAATACCTGTTCCATGCGTTCCTGTACTAATTGCTCCTGCAATAGATTGCGAATCAATATCTCCTAAATTTTCCTGCGCGTATCCTTTGTCTTCCAGCAGTTTTCCTAAGTTATATAACTTTGTTCCGCCCCATACTTCTACTATGAATGATTGTGAATCCACGTCTACTATCCCTTGTAGCTCATCTAAAGAAATTAGAATTTCCTCTGTTTGAACAAGAGGTGTAAAGGAGTGTCCTGATCCAACAACACGAATTCTCTTTCCCTGTTCCTTTGCAAACTTTACTACTTCTATCACATCTTGTATATTTTTTGGATACATCGTATATTGTGGATTCCCTTCTACATTCCCTGCCCAATTTCTCCATTTCTGCCCTTTTACAGAAAGCATTGGCCATCCCCCCGGTATGTTGAATACTCCCCTATCACTTTGTTACCTACAATACGATGTAACGATGAGAAACGCTCACATAGTTCTCCGGCTTTACTATGCCGAAATAACATACCATCCCCAACCGTTAGATGTTCTGAACCATCATAATAAACGGGCGTTTGTACTTCTCCAGCTCCCTCTAAAGCTAACAACTTTGCCCCACTTGGCTCCCAAATCTCAGGCTGTTTGTCTTTCCCAACTGCTCCTGAAGCCATATATCCGCCACCGAGGCAAGTATATATATGTTGGCTTGGTTGTCTAACAATCGGCAACGCAAAGCCAACAGCTGGTTCAAATCTAATATCTTTATAGTAATCAAAGAGCTTGGGAGAGTAAAAAGCAGAACCTATTGTAATCTCTGTAACGGATTCATCTTGCATTGTCGTTTTTATACTTCCTGTGCCTCCTCCATTTACAAAACGAAGTGTAATTCCTTGTTCTTGCAATGCTCGTACAACGCTCTGTCTACGTTCCATCACTTCAAATACAGATTTTCTCTTTAAATAAGAAACTATTTTATTTTTAAAACCTTGCTTTGGTACATCGTCCCCAACTCCTGCAATCTGTGCCTCATAGCCCATTACACCGTCTATTTGTAAAACGGAAGATTGAATTGCTTTTTCAATAACGTTTAAAGCCTCAGAGGTAGTACGTATAGGAGAACGTCTAACACCAAAATGAAACTGAAAAAAATGACTACTCATATCGATATCAATACAAATTCGAAAGCGTCCACCCGTTTCTATTGCAATTTTCTCTAAATAAGCAATATGTTCTATGCAATCTACCATACAAGTGATTATAAATCCTTGTTTTGTAAGCAAACTAATTTCTTGAAGTGCTTGTTCATCATGTACAGGATATCCAAGCAACAAATCATTAAATCCTTGTTTTATTAAGAATATTACTTCTCGTGGTGAAAAACACATAATGCCTTGAAAACAACTATTAGAGGCTAAAATTTTCTTCATCACTGGAACAGATCGTAACGATTTACTAGCAATACGAACTTTCTTTCCTCCGCACAATTGAACAATTGACTCAATATTTCTTTCTAACGCTTCTTCATCAAGAAATGCGCATGGTAAGGGAACCTTTTGAAATATGTTACGCTCCACATTTTTCTCTCCCCTTCTATATATATGTCTTATACATATTGGAAAGAAACTATCATTTTCCTGTGTCTAAACAAAAAAAGTTTCTTCTTTACGAAGAAACTTTTTAACTATTTCAATAGAAGTGATTGCCTGTACTGGATCATGAATCATTATACGTATATGTTTTTTAACTAAGAAGTAACCAAGCGTTCTAGCGATTTACATACGTATCAAACCAAAGCTGAATATATCCCGCTGTGACACGCTGTGCTTCTACTAAACGTTTTCCTGTTGTTAGTGTAACTTCTGCACGCCATTTATCTGCATATTCTTGTGAAACTGCCGCTCTTACGAACCAATCTTTTGTAGTGCCATTTACAATACCAGCATAATCTTGCTTAGCAGCTACAGCCGCTCCATGAATCCAGTCTTCAGGATTTACTCCTTTCCAATTCCAATATCCATTTCCATCAGCCACTTTATAATTATTTTTTATTGTATCTACAAAATTTTCATATTTGGAGTGGAAACCTTGTGGATAAGAAAGATTTGTAAAGTTTGCTGCATGCATCGGTTGATTGACATCGCCTAAGTAATGAAGGGATAAACCCAAATAGAAGAATGCTTGTTTCATATCTTGCTTTTGATAAGCTTCACCAGCAAGTTTAAAATATTTAGCCCCAGTTTCTTTTGCCTGCTTAGCAAAAGGTATATATGTCTTCCCTGTATCAGGCTCGTAGAAATGAGAAGCAAATGTACTGTTATCATAGTAAGGGTTTTCATAATCAGCAGCATATATACCATTCTCTAACTCTGTACGCCATTCATTTAATACTGCAACTTGATCTTGTTTTACAACCGTTGTATTACGAGACATAATATCAATTGCACGATTGACAATCCATAAATGGGAGTTTACACCTTCTGCATGTTTATCTTCAGCAGACCAATATTGAATTACTCTTACCTTATTTCCGCCCTCATTTTCATGGGCAAACGCTACACTTTGCAATGGTGCTACTAATGTAATAGCTGCTGCTAAGGCTAATACTTTCTTTTTCATATGAAAACCTCCGTTTATATTTAATTTACTTGGAATATGTAATTCAAATCATATGGTTAACCTACGATTAGAATATCCCACCTTTCTACTCATTTCTATTGAGAAAATAAATAATGTGAATATTCACATTATTATAATTCTATGGATAATATGTTTCATTTGCATTATAGTAAACGAATATTAAATTCCTGCAAAGAAACAGCTAAAATATTGTAAAAAATAGAAGCAATCAGGTGCATATCCTGATTGCTTCTATTTTTTCTTTCGCCCTGATAATATACTTGATAATTGAACATTTACTGCTAGCTTATGAATAAATCCAAACACTAAACCAATTCCAATGAAAATATAGAAAATCGTAAAGATTTTTCCAAAGTCTGTTTGCGGGCTAAAATCTCCATAGCCAACTGTCGTTAATGTAACAACGCTAAAATATAATGCATCAATCGTGCGTAATCCTTCTACCGTACTGTAAAAAATAGTCCCTGATAGTAACGTTATAATCGTTAATACAAATAACACTTGAAATTCTTTATCTTTCCACGCTCTTGAACAAGCTTTTAGCATTCGTTTCAAAGTTAGTAAAAATGAAACCATGTAACTCTCCCTTCCTACTTAAACAATTTAGTCAAAGGAAAGTCTATCACCTTTCTATCCACAAAAAAAGTAGCCTTCTTCTATTTCTAGAAAAAGACTACTTTCTTCTATATTATATATTATTTAGGTGAAACAAGAATTTTCACTTGTTTTTTATCTTTTACAAGCGCTTCAAATCCTTCTTCTACAACTTGATCCACTGTAATTTTTTTCGTAATTAATTTCTCTGCTTGAATTTGACCAGAGCTAATTAATTTAATAACAGATGGGAAGATGTGACGGTATCCAAGAATACCTACAACTTCTTTTTCTTTTAATACTAAGTTGTTTGGAGTAATTGTCGCATCTTTTTCCCAGACACTGACGATTACAGTTTGTCCTTCAAAGCTTGTGCTTTCAATTGCTTGACGAAGTACAACTTCAACTCCTGTTACTTCGAAGCTAACATTTACGCCTAAACCGTTTGTTAAGTTACGGATTTCTGCTACCACATCTTGCTCTGCTGGATTTAATACGTAATCAGCACCTGCTAATTTTGCTAACTCTTGACGTTCTTTAGAAAGTTCAACTGCGATAACAGGTGTTGCACCTGCAGCTTTAGCAGCTTGGATAACAAGAAGTCCGATTGGTCCACAGCCAAATACAGCTACAGCTTCGCCTTCTTTTAACTTACTTTGCCGCACTGCATGAACTGCAACCGCTGCTGGTTCTACAAGTGCACCTTGTTCATAAGTCATTTCATCTGGGATATGGTGAACCATATCTGCTGGTACTACAGTATATTCAGAGAAGCCACCGCCATCTCCACCAAGACCGTGGAAAACAAGTTGTTCACAAACGTTATAATGACCATGTTTACAAGCTTCACATTTACCACAAGAATAAATAGGTTCTACAACAACGCGGTCCCCTACTTTATGATTCGTAACACCTTCACCGATTTCAACAACTTCACCACTAAACTCGTGACCTAAAATAACAGGTGCTTTCACGTGTGTTAGTGGATGTTCTTCTGTTGGAATAAAAATAGGTCCTGCTAAATATTCATGTAAATCTGTTCCACAAATACCACACCATTTAACTTTGATCTTCACTGCTCCTGATCGTACAGTTGGTTCTGGAACTTCTTCTACTCTTACATCACGTTGATTATGCCAAAGTAATGCTTTCATTTTATGCATCCCTCTCTATGTATATATACTTAACCTGGTGAAGTTTATCAATCTATTATAGTACTCTTATCCATATATTTCAAAAAACCAATCTGGATTTCACTAAATTTTAACAAAAAAAGTTCACTTTTTTGTCACTTTGTACTTTTTTCCACATCTGTTAATTCAATTTCATTGCAGGCGAAATTCGCATTATGCCATAATAGCAGAGGAGAGGTGAACATCGCTTGAAATATTTCATTTATTTTATTGTTATCGTAGCGTTTTTAGATACATTTTCACAATTACCAATTATGAGTACTTACGCGCAAAGCCTCGGGGGAACTCCTCTTATTATCGGTCTCGTTGTAGGTATGTACTCGTTTGCCAATATGATTGGCAATATTATCGCAGGTGCATCTGTTGATAAATTTGGCGCAAAGAAAGTACTCTATATGAGTATGGGAATTACGAGTCTCATAGTGTTATTGTATACTGTTGTTCAAAGCGGCGAGCAATTACTCATCGTTCGCTTTTTACACGGATTTAGTGATGGCTTCTTAATCCCTGCAGCCTTTACTTTCCTATCTAAACAAACGAAATCTACAAAACAAGGAAAAGCAATGGCACTATCTGGTGCCGCTGTCGGAACAGCAGCTATCGTTGGCCCTGCTTTCAGTGGAATTATGAAAGCAACCGCAGGTGTAGAGTGGGTCTTTGTTACGATTTCTATCTTAATGGTATTCGGAACAATCGTATCCCTGTTCTTATTACCAACCAATGTGACTAGAAAAGACACATCACGGACGCAAATGATGAACAAAGAAGATATGATAGGATTACTAAAATCCGAACCATTATTACAAGCATATATTGGTGCTTTTACATTAATGTTTTCACAAGGAATCGTCACATATATGTTACCGGTAAAAGTAGAAGCACTAGCACTCAAAGCATCTACAACAGGCATGATGCTAAGTGTATTTGGGATTACTGCCATCCTCTTCTTCTTACTGCCAACAAATCGTATTTATGATCGCTTTGACCGTTCAAAAATGATGCTAATTGGTATTGCAGTCATGGCACTTGCCTTATCATTACTTGGCATATTTACAACAAAAGGTATGCTCTTTGTTGTTATGATGATTTACGGAATTGGATTCGCCATCCTCTTCCCATCTATTAATGCTTTACTCGTTGAAAATACAACTGAAGATAAACGCGGGAAGGCATTCGGATTATTTTACGCATTCTTCTCATTAGGTGTTGTCGCTGGATCCTTTACAGTTGGAGCAATCGGGGCATCACCGAGCGTAAGCTTTGTAATTGGAACAGCATTCTTACTCACATTTGCTGGAATGATTTATTTCAGAGGAAAAATAAAAGAGACAATGATGAATTAGCTCATCATTGTCTTTTTTCAATCAAATCTTTATTGTAAAACCTCAATATATGAAGGATTAGCAGTTATATAGCTTCCTGATTTTAGCTTATACATTTTTGAACCATTTACAGTTACCGTTGCCACAACAGTGAATACATCACCTTTTTTCACAGTACCAGCCTTTGCATTCCAATCAGGTTGATTATAATAATATAATTCTTCTGTTTTCACACGAATTAAGAATGTTTTCTTCTGTAATCCAAATGCCTTTACTAAACCATTTACATGCCCTCTTGCAAGTTGTTCTCTAAATGTTGCATTACCTAATTTTTGAGCATCTTCTGCTCGATCAATAAACCCATTTTCAGTTAATACTGCTGGCATATTCGTTTCTCTTAACACATGGAAATTATTTGTTTTGATCCCTCTATCATCAAGGTCCGTTGTTTTCATAATTTCCTGATGAATTATATTCTGGTAAGTCGTAGTTGGTGCTCCTGCATTTGGATAACTATAATCTTCATAACCAGAGCCACCACCACTGTTAATATGTACAGATAAGAAGAAATTTGCTCCCCAATTATTTGCATCAGTTGTTCGCTGTGTTAGCGTAGGATATACATCACTTGTACGACTCATTTTAATTTTATGACCTGTATACTCTGCATTTAAAATGTTACGAATACGTAATGCGATATCTAATGTTAAATCCTTTTCTCGCAAACCATTTCCAACCGCTCCTGTATCTGTTCCCCCATGACCTGGATCAAGATAAATCTTAACTGTCTCCGCACTTGCATGTGCAGTTGGTATAGCAAAATACATACATGCTACACATAATAAAACAATACTACTTTTCACAAAAGCTGATAATTTTTTCAATGCTGTCAATTACTTCACTCTCCCTATATATATAACTTTACAAATATTCTCTACATTTCCTTCCTAAAAAAGAATTTCAATTAAACTATTAAACTATTAAACTATCACTATCTTAATTAATTCCTTTGAATTTTACTCAAAATAAAAAACAAAATCAATATATAATTTTGTTTTTTATAAATAATTATTTTTTAGATTCAAAATCAGTAAAAACTTGAAATATATGTATTTATAAACGACAAAAAAAGGAGCAAACTCTATTTATCTCTATATCAAAAAAATGTATTTTCATTTCATATATTTAAAAATTCCGCTTGTTCTTTTTTACTTTTCAGTAATAATCGTATCCGAATACTACTCATTGTAAATTGCTGAAACTCGTCTTTCTTCTATACCAATCAGCTTGATACACTCTTCACTCATTTTTCAAAAAAATGTATAAATACCAACTATGTCTCGACAATTTCCTCGGAAATATTCCTTTTCCCTACACCATTTGATAGACTGTATATAGGTAAACAATGTGTATTACACAAAATAAAAAAGTACGTTCTTTTTAAGAAGAACGTACTTTTCTATTTTATTACTAATCTATTAACGACGAATCCAAATAGCTCCTGCCGACTTATCATCAGCTTGCCCAACAACTTGGAATTTCAGCCCTAATTGCGGCACTTTTCGTCCCGCATCAGGAATTTGAGTGTTACTGTATACTTTAGAATCATCAAATGTTGCAACACCTGGTAAGCCTGGGTAATTAAATTGTCCACGTGTAAATGAATTTACATTCCACGCCGGTGTTTGATCAAGTGAAAATGCAGCATCTGCAATTTGCAACCCTGTATTACCGTATACTGGTTTTCCATTTAAATTTCCAACAAATGTCTCCGGGTGAGAATCAACAACACCAAGGAAGCCTTCACCAGGATGTTGACCAGTCCAGTTATCTTTAAAACTATCATCTGCATACCAAACAACAAGACCAGTATTATATGCTGGACCTCTCGCTACTTTTAACCCTTCATCTGATCCAGCATAGTTTCTCCACTCTAAATAATAATAATGTGGTTTCTTTTCTGTTCCATCAGAAACGACAAAACCATCTAACTTCATTTTCGCTTGTCCTTCTGCATCATCTGAAAATACTACTTTTCCATCGACTGTTACGTTCACATTATCCATTGCAAATCCTTTATATGCTACAGCAGGATCTGTAATATAATCAAATTGCAATTTCACTTTCTTCCCTTTAAATTGACTTAAATCATATGATTTATCAATCCATTTTCCTTCTGTCGTATCTTTATCACCTTTTACTACTTTATTGCCTAGTTTATCGATTAATGTTTTTGTTCCATCTTCTGTCACCGCATGTATTTCAATAAAATCACATTCTGCTTCAAGTTCATAGTTTACTTTATAATCAAATTTCGCGTTAGCTGCTTTCGTTAAATCAAACAAAGGTGTTTCTAATGTTGTATGCATATCATCGCCTCTTGTACTGTAGTATGCATGCTTGCCAAATCCAGTTTTAATTGTTTCAACACTTTTCTCAGGTAAATTTACACGTACAAGACCTGGACGATTGGATTTTGTAACACTTTGATCAATATATGTAGGGAAACCTACTCCACGTTTTATTTTATCGTAATCTACTTCTACAATTTTCGCCCAGTTTCCGCCCATATTTTTTTGTAAGAAATCTTTATTTTGCGGTGAAAAACTTGTTGGCTCTGTTCCTGCGATTTTTCCTGTCCAGCTACCACCACTCATTAATGACCATGATTCTACAGGTGATCCAGTTCCAGTATAATTCGTATCATATTCATCTGGTAAACCAAGATCATGACCAAATTCATGAGCGAATACGCCAACTGCACCATCCTCAGGCTCAATTGTGTAATCATGTGCAGCAACTTTTCCATCCCAATACGAAACTTTTGACTTTGTTCCTTCAATTGCAACTGGATCTTGTGCTAATTTAGAACGATGTGACCAAATCGCATCATCACCTAATTTACCTCCACCAGCTTCTTGACCAACCCCAGCATGAATGACCATTAAATGATCAATTACACCGTCTGGTTCATTTTGATTTCCATCACCATTTGTATCATAACGATCAAACTGGTCAAATTGAGATAAATCTAATCCTTTCTCTGCTGCTGCTTTTAATGCTTCTTTCACAAGGTCACGTGCCCCTTTAGGCCCTTTATTATCATGACCAGTTTTACCATCTGCTCCGTAATCTGCTGCTTTCCCAGGAACAGTCAACCATTCTGTCACATAACCATCTGTCGTATAACTACCACCAGATTGCTCTTCATAATATTGTTTAAATGTTTTTACTTTTGAACCATTGAATAACGTGAATGGTTCATTACCGAATAACATTTTTTGATAATGCTCTCTACTAAAGTCGTTCGCATACATATAACCAGGGCTTTGCTCAATATTATTATGTTTATAATCACTAAACTCTACAAGTAGTACAAGTACTTTATCTGTACGTACAGTTCCGTTATATGGAGCCTGCTTTGCTGGAGAAGTTGGTACTTTTCCATTTAACTGTTTTTTATTTTGTGAAGGCGTTTGCTCTGGGCTAGCATTTTCTACAGACTCCTTCACTTTTTCTTTTTCTTCCATCTTTTTTTCTTTTACTTTTTTCACAAAATCAGATGCCTCTTTAGCAGGGTCACCCGGAAGAATTTCTTTATTTGGCTGATCACCCTTCTTTTTTTCAATATAGTGCTCTACAGCCTTTTGTGTCTCTTCTTTTGATGCTGATCGATCAATCGTTCCACGTTCTTTTAAAGCTTCAGCCAAGCGCTCTTCTTGAATTAAATTGTTATCAATTGGAGTTGTTGAAATACTTCCTTTTGACTGAGATGTTGTTTCCGCATAAGCTACTGATGTACCAAGTGCAAATGTGCAACCAAGCATTGTCGTGATTGCCAAAGATGAAAAAACTTTAAACGGTGTTTTTCTTTTCATTACTATTTCCTCCCTTATTAATTGTAACAAGACTTAAAATTTAGATAATTGATAATATGGAATGCACAATATATATAAGTTCTATAATATAGACCTATCCCCCCTTCTATATACAATAAAAAAGACATAGTTCTATAATCATGGAATAGTAATTATTCCCTTATAGAATCATGCCCTCCAGTCCTCTGGTCAGACCCTGTACTGATTATTTACCTCGTATCAAAAAAACTCACAAAAAAGAGTTATTTATTATATATTAAATAACTTAGATAGAAAATTTAAAAGACAATATGCACAATTGCATGAAAATTCTTTTATTCATTATTTTACAAACAAAAAAACTACCAAGGTTAACGTAATGCTAACCTTGGTAGTTTTTGTTTCCCCCTCATAAACGGGGAGCAATCCTTCACAGATGGAAGTTTCACTTTATTTCCCTTGTGTTTTCTCCCAATCAGCTAAGAATTTCTCAATTCCTTGATCTGTTAACGGATGTTTCACTAATGCGCCAATTACGTTTGCCGGAATTGTTGCAATGTGTGCACCGTTTAATGCTGCGTCTGTTACGTGAACGCTATGGCGTACAGATGCTGCGATAATTTCTGTTTTAATGTCATGAATTACAAAGATATCAGCGATTTGGCGAATTAAGTCCATACCATTATGACCGATATCATCTAAACGACCTAAGAATGGAGATACGTACGTTGCACCTGCACGTGCTGCAAGCAATGCTTGTACTGCAGAGAATACTAACGTAACGTTTGTACGAATTCCTAAATCAGAGAATGCTTTTACTGCTTTTAAGCCTTCTTTTGTCATTGGTACTTTTACAACAACGTTTGGAGCAATTTTTGCTAATTCTTTTCCTTCTTCAATCATTTTATCTGATTCTAGGCTAATAACTTCTGCACTTACAGGTCCTGTTACAACGCTGCAAATTTCACGAATACGTTCATGGAAATCTACGCCTTCTTTTGCTACAAGTGATGGATTTGTTGTTACACCTGCTAATACGCCTAAATCATTTGCCTCTTTAATTTCATCAATGTTTGCTGTATCAATAAAAAATTTCATTTGTTTTTCTTCCTTCCTAAATGTAAGTTTATATTTTATTTTTTCTTAATAAGCTCTAATTCAATCGGAATGAATTTTTCCACTTTTTTACCTTGGTTCACTTGTCTTGCTGTTTCCATCGCTTTCTCTCCGATTAATTCTGGTTTTTGCGCAACAGTTGCTGTCATACGTCCGTCATTAACCGCTTTCACAGCATCATCTGTGGCATCAAATCCAACAACAACCACATCTGTTTTTCCAGCAGATTTTAATGCTTCCAGCGCACCTAATGCCATTTCATCATTATGAGCAAACACTGCTTTTATATCATTATTTGCCTGCAATATGTTTTCCATAACTGATAATCCTTTGGCACGGTCAAAGTCTGCGGCTTGCTTTGCAACAACTTTTAGCCCCTTATCGGCAACTTTATGGAATCCTTTCCCACGCTCACGAGCAGCGGATGATCCAGGAATCCCTTCTAACTCAGCAACATTTGCACCTTCACCAACAAGCTCACGAATGTAGTCACCAGCCATGGTTCCACCTTCTACATTATTTGATGCGATGTGTGAAACAACTTTTCCTGAGTTTGCAACACGATCTACTGTAATAACAGGGATGTTTGCTGCATTCGCTGCACTTACTGCTGAAGCAACTGCATCTGAATCTGTTGGATTAATGACAACTAGATCAACGCCTTTTTGAATTAAATCCTCAACATCATTCGTTTGCTTCGCTGCATCATTTTGTGCATCAACAGCAATTAACTCAATGCCACTATCTTTCGCCTTCTTTTCTGCCCCTTTTTTCAACGTAACGAAAAATGGATTGTTTAAAGTTGAAACAGAAAATCCAACTTTAATAGTTTTATTTCGACCTTTATCACTAGAATCCTTTGCCCATTCTGGTGGTTCCATTGAACAACCAGCAGTGATTACCATTATGAGTGCAACGAGTACAAGTAACCATTTTTTCATGAATTGTCCCTCCATTATGCTTCTTTTCGACGATCAATTAATACAGCAAGTAAGATCACAAGCCCTTTTACAACTTGTTGGAAGAAAGAAGATACACCTAATAAATTTAGACCGTTATTTAGTACACCGATAATCAGTACACCAATGAACGTGCCGACAATCCAACCTCTTCCACCAGAAAGACTTGTTCCTCCTAATACAACTGCAGCAATTGCATCTAATTCGTAAGAAGAACCAGCAGTTGGCTGTGCAGAATCTAAGCGTGATGTTAACACGATACCCGCAAGCGCTGCCAGAATTCCAGAAAGACCATAAATCATTACTTTTATTCGCGTTACATTAATACCTGATAATGCCGCTGCTTCTTCATTTCCACCAATTGCAAAAGTACGGCGACCAAACGTTGTCTTCTTTAAAATAAAGTACAATGCAGCAAAAGCAATCATCATCGTTACAGCTGGTACGGGAATACCAAGGAAGTAACCACGGCCAAACATTTGAAACATTAAGTGATCACCAAGGCCAGTGATCGGACGTCCGTCCATATAAACAAGCGTGAGCCCTCGGAAAATGGTCATTGTTGCTAATGTCGCAATAAATGGTGCCACTTTTCCTTTCGCAATGATGATACCGTTTACAATTCCCATTACAAGCCCAGCCAATAATCCAACTGCCATTGCAAGGAACGGATCCATGCCACTTGCCATCATTCCAGCAACAAGTGCACTTGATAATGCTAAAATAGAACCTACCGATAAGTCAATACCCCCAGTTAAAATAACGAAGGTCATTCCAAATGCAATGAGTGCATTAATCGATACTTGGCGTAAAATATTAAATAAATTTGGTATTTCAATAAATGCTGGATTTAATGCTGTAATAACTACAATAATCAGTGCCAATCCAATTAAAGAACCTAGCTGCTGCAATATATTCCCCTTTTTAGCCATAACTTACTCTCCCCCTGTAGCTAATGCCATAATGGACTCTTGTGTTGCTTTATCTTTCTCTAAAATACCGCCTACTTTTCCTTCATGAATAACAAGGACACGATCGCTCATTCCTAAAACTTCTGGAAGTTCGGATGAAACCATAATAACCGCATCCCCCTGCTTTGTAAGCTTGTTCATAATAGAGTAAATTTCTTTTTTTGCTCCAACATCAACGCCCCGTGTTGGTTCATCTAAAATTAACAGCTGCGGATGGATTCCTAGCCATTTTGCAATAACAATCTTTTGTTGATTTCCACCAGAAAGTGATTTGACGGCTTGTTCACCATTTGCCGCTTTTACATTGAGAAGCTTCATCATATCCTCTGTGAACTGTGCTTCTATTCCTTTATCCATCACACTACCTTTTGAGAGACTTTCTAGATTTGGCAATGCTAAATTTTCACGAATAGAAAAATCTAAGACAAGCCCTTCTGATTTTCGATCTTCTGTAATAAAGGCAATTCGCTGCCGGATTGCATCAATTGGACTATCAATTTTCACTTCTTGCCCATTCATAAATATTTGGCCCGAATCTAACGGTTCATGTCCAAATATCGCCTTCATAATATCAGTGCGGCCAGCTCCCATTAATCCAGCGACACCGAGAATTTCACCTTTTCTCACTTGAAACGAAATATTTTCAAACTTCCCTTTTTTCGTTGCGTTACGCATTTCAAAAATAACTTCACCGATCTTCGCATCGCGCTCCGGATAGCGCCCACCGATGCTGCGACCAACCATCATACTCACTACTTCATCAAATGATGTTTCTAGAATTAACCTCGTTCCAACATATTCCCCATCACGTAAAATCGTAATAGCATCACAAATAGAAAAGATTTCTTCCATGCGATGTGAAATGTAGACGAACGATACGCCTTCTTTACGTAATTTATTAATAACCGTAAAGAGTGTTTCAATTTCGCGATCCGTTAAGGCTGCTGTCGGCTCGTCCATAATAATAACGCTCGCATTTGTCATTAAGGCCTTACCAATTTCAATAATTTGCTGCTGTCCAACTGATAATTCCCCAGCAAGCATAGCCCCTTTTACGTGAAGCCCAAGACTTGCTAATTGTTGCTGCGCTAACCCATTCATTTGCCGTGTACGTAAAATGCCTGTTTTGCCGTACATCAACTCTTTCCCAAGAAACATATTTTCAGCAACTGTTAAGTTCGGTAATATGTTCAGCTCTTGATGAATAAAAGCAATTCCGTATTCCTCAGCTTCTTTTGCGTTTTTAAATGTCCGTTCTTGCCCATCAATCGTGACTTGACCACTATCTTTCGTATATACACCTGTTAAAATTTTCATGAGCGTTGATTTTCCCGCTCCATTTTCCCCCATCAGTGCATGGACTTCTCCTGTTTCAATACTAAACTGTGCGTTTTTTAAAACAGGATTACCATTGAACGCTTTTGAAATATTTTTCATTTCAATACGCATTCTCATCACATCCCTTTATTAAAAAATCACGCCGGCATGTAAAATAACATTCGCATATAGCGTTGCTTCTCCCGTACGAATAACTGCCTTTGCCTGTTTTGTACGTTCTTTAAACTGCTCATGCGATACGTATTCAAAAGCAGCTTCTTTTAAACGTGCTTCAACTTCTCTGTTTACTTCTGCATTATTGATCGTAATCTCTTCTGCTAATGTTAGTTTTTCAACTGCCATGTCGTCTATCACGACTTGTAACACCTCTAGAAACGATGGTTTTCCAAGTTCTACCGCTAAATCAATTCGCTTTACACCATCTGGAATAGGTAAACCACAATCAGCAATCACAATTGTATCCGTATGTCCAAGGGAAGCAAGTACCGCAGCAATTTCACTATTTAATACACCATGCTTCTTCATCCAACAATCACCTGCACTTCTCTTACCTTTTCTCTTGTTGGCATACCACCTTGTGCCCCTAACTTTGTTACAGAAAGACCACCGGCAATGTTTGCAAAGCGGATTGCTTTTTGTAATGTCTCACCTTCGGAAAGTGCAACCGCTAATGCACCGTTAAAAGTATCACCTGCTCCTGTTGTATCCACTACTTCAACATCAATACTTGGTACATGAACAATCTCTGTACCATTATGGAAACGAACACCTTTCCCACCTTCTGTCATCAGTAACTTATTTGGATATTTCGCAAGTAACTCTTCAATTGGTGACGTAAAATCATCTAATACAATGCGGCATTCATGCTCATTCGGTGTAATATACGTCGCCTTTTCTAAAATATCTACTGGCAATACTTGTGCCGGAGCTGGATTTAACATAACCGGAATTTTGTGTTCTTCACAAATATCAAGAACGTATTCCACTGTTTCTAGCGGAATTTCCAGCTGAAGGACAACCATATCAGCTTTTGCAAGAAGATCTTTTGCGCGATCGGCAATTTGCTGATTCACGAGACGGTTTGCTCCTTGCACAACAACAATACTGTTATCTTCCTCGGCCAAAACAATATGCGCAATTCCTGTCGTTTCATCTGTAACCGGTACCACATAGTCGATAAAAATACGTTCATTCTCTAAATTTTTTCTAACTAGCTTACCATAATCATCATTTCCTACAGCACCTACCATTGCCACATTTGCACCTAATCTAGCTGCGGCAACAGCTTGGTTTGCTCCTTTTCCTCCAGGCACTGTATGAAACGCTTCTCCAATCACTGTTTCTCCTGCTTTTGGTCGCTTTTTTGAAACAGCGACTAAATCCATTGAAATACTGCCGACTACTGCAATGTTTGGCATATATCTCATCTCCTTACTTCGTTGTATTTCGTTCTATAATTTCAATCGGTAAACGATAATGTTCGGTTTCTAATTGATTTCCTTCCATTTGCTCTAGCAATAATTCTGTTGCAATTCGTCCCATTTCATAAATAGGTTGTGCAACTGTTGTAAGAGATGGATACATCATTTCTGTTAAAGAAATACCATCAAATCCAATAATTTGTAAATCATCTGGAATGGAAATTCCTTTTTGTAATGCCGCTTTCACTACCCCAATGGCAATCAAATCATTTCCAGCTACAATGCCATCGATATGCGAATACTCTTCTAACAATTCCATTGCCACACGTTCGCTATCTGCCGGATCAAACGTACTTTCTGCAATCATATAAGAAAGCCCATATTGTGTAATAACATCTACAAAACCTTCAAAACGCTCATTTGCTGTACTCACATCGCGCGGTCCACGAATATGCGCAATATGTTGACACCCTTTTTCTAACAGTAACTTTGTTGCTTCTTGACTTCCCGCATAGTTATCTGCATATACCGTCGGAATACGCTCATTAAACATGCGGTCAATTGCCACAACTGGCACAGACAAGTTCATGTAATTCATACTATTTTGTGGGTTTGTTGCCACAATAAACCCATCAACATTATTTTGTCTGAGCACATCAATATATTGTTTCTCTTTCTCTAAACTTTCATCAGAATTACAAAGTACAACTGTGTATCCTTGCTTATGTGCTACATCCTCTACGGCACGTGCAACTTCTGGAAAGAATGGATTCACGATATTTGGAACAACCAAACCAATTAAGCGAGATTTTTTATTATATAAAGAACGTGCTACTGTACTAGGCTTATAATCCAACAGTTCAATTGCTCGTTCCACTTTTTTTAATGTATCTTCGTGAACATATCCGTTCTTATTTAACACCCTGGAAACGGTCGCAACAGATACTCCCGCTAATTTCGCAACATCTTTAATCGTACTCATTCTCTTCCCTCTCCATTTCATGTAACCGTTTACAGAAAATAATATAACTCATTTACAAAAATACGTCAATCATTTATAACTAAAAAAGCACCACCATAAGGCGATGCTTTTTTCTTATTATGAGTAAGATACGTTTGTATCTTTCTCTTCTACTTCAGTAGCAGGTTCTTCTGCACCTTTTTTACGATTAGAAAGCTTAATTTTTTGTAAGAAGATTGTAAATACGGCACCAACTACGATAAAGACTAACCCTGTTAGGAATACACTATGAAGTGAATCCACTAAAGATGTTTTCAAAATTGGTACAATGCTATTTGAGAATGCTTCTGGCATTTGTTTTAATGCTTCTGGGCTAAATAGCATAGAATATAAACTTTGTGGATCTGTATGAATCATATCTTTAAACTTCGTTACCATTTGTCCCGCTTCTGCTGGGAATGTATCTAGTACAGGAACTAATTTATTTGTCAATGTTGTACCTGACGTATTATTCATAATAGAACCTAAAATCGTAATTCCGAACGTCCCACCGATTTGACGGAAGAACTGACTTGAAGATGTTACAACTCCAAGATCCTTTTTCGGGAAACTTTCTTGTAATGCTAATGTTAATGTCGGCATTACAAGACCCATTCCTAAACCGATAATCATCATATATGATGTTGCAATAAGTTTAGTTGTATGCATATCCATTGTTGTTAATAACCAAAAACCGCCAGCCATAATGAGCATACCTGTAATAATTTGTGGTTTTACGCCTACCTTTAATACAAGCTGACCACCAATAATACTCATCACAATCATCGTAATCATCATTGGTGTCATTATCGTTCCAGATTCAGCCGCACTTACGCCAACAATTCCTTGCATAAAGAATGGAACGAACATAATTGCACCAAACATTCCAATACTCATAAAGAAACCAATTGCATTTAATAGTGTAAATGTACGGTTTTTAAAGAAATGCATTGGTAAAATTGGTTCTTCCGCCTTCGTTTCAACAATGATGAAGCTTACTATACCAATGATAGCAAGTGCAAATAATCCAATGATTTGCCAAGAATCCCAAGCATAGTCTTTCCCGCCAAACGTTAGTGCAAGTAATAAAGTCACAACACCAAGAATCATCGTGAAAATACCAGCGATATCAATTTTAATTGGACCTGTTTGTTTATGTCCTTTTAATCCCATTGCAATAAAGATTGTCGCCAAAATACCGACTGGCAAGTTGATATAGAATACCCATCTCCAGTTGACAGCATCAACAATCCAACCGCCCACTTGCGGTCCAATTACGGAAGCAAGACCATATAACGCTCCAAAGATTCCTTGCCATTTCGCACGTTCTTTCCCTGTAAACATATCCCCGATAATAATCATCGCCATTGGCATCATAATACCGCCACCAAGCCCTTGAATACCACGGAAAATAATTAACTCAGTCATACCATTCGCCATACCGCAAAGTGCTGAGCCAACCATAAAAATGATTAATCCTGTAATATACACGTTACGACGTCCTAATAAATCCGCTAACTTACCTGCAATTGGTACAACTGTTGTTGATGTTAACATATATGCCGTTGTTAACCATGTCATTAAACTTAATCCGCCTAGATCGCCAACAATTCGCGGCATTGCTGTACCAACGATTGTTCCATCTAATGCAGCAAATAACATGGCAATAACTAGACCGATTAACAACAGCTTTCTATTCTGATTTTCTTGTTGCTCCATGTAATCTCCTCAATTCCTTTTAGTTTGTCTCTTTCTTCTCAGATTCCCCGCAAATAATTACCTCTAACTTTTCAAATAAGCGTAGTAAATCTTCTCTCTCTTGTAATTCTAAATGTGAGAAGTATTTTGCAATATGCTCATTACGAGCAGTCATTGCCTCTTCTACTACATCTTTCCCCTTCTTCGTCAGCTCAATTACAACAACACGGCGATCTTCTTTGTCATGGTAGCGCAGTACCAATTCTTGATCGATTAACCGATCGATCATCACTGTAATTGCGCTTGGTTTCACATACATTTTCTTCGCCAATTTCGTTGCTCTTGATGCACCGTAATGGTCTAAAATTTTTAAAATATAAAATTGCGGTGGTGTAAGTCCTGATGCTTGCATTTGTTCTAGTAACTCCGTTTGCATTTTCTTTCCTATAGAGAATGCTAAAGCCTGAATTCTATCAATATGAGTCATATCATTTGGCATGTTATCCACCTCTCATTTAAACAATAAAATATTTAACGTATTTAAATATTAAATCCTATAATTAATTTCGTCAATAATTTCATTTTGTAAAAACGTTTACATTTTTGTCGCAAAGTTGTATGATTTTTGACCAAGTTAATATTGACAGTCCTGGGGAATGAGAGTATAAAGACTATGTCATAAAACGTTTTCAATAATAGAGGAGGATTTTTAGGTTATGTTTTTAACTCAGTTGTTTAAACCTGCGCCGCATACAGAGCGCTTACCTGCTGATCGCATTGATAGCGAATACCGCAAACTGCGCTTACAAGTATTTTTAGGCATTTTCATTGGCTATGCAGGCTACTACCTTGTTCGCAAAAACTTTTCACTGGCTATGCCTTATCTTGTTGAACAAGGATTTAGCAAAGGTGAACTTGGAGTTATCCTTTCTGCTGTATCCATTGCATATGGCTTAAGTAAATTTATTATGGGGATTGTCTCCGACCGTTGTAACCCCCGCTACTTCTTAGCGGCAGGACTATTTTTATCCGGTATCATTAATATTATCTTTGGTTCATTCTCTTTTATTACAACAAGTATTTTGCTTATGTTTGTTCTTCAATTTTTAAATGGTTGGGTACAAGGTATGGGCTGGCCTCCATGTGGCCGCACAATGGTTCATTGGTTCTCTATTAGTGAACGCGGTACAAAAATGTCCATTTGGAACGTTGCCCACAATGTTGGTGGCGGACTTATGGGACCGCTCGTAACATTAGGACTATTCTTATTTGCTGGTAGCTGGCAAAGCATTTTCTACTTCCCAGGTATTTTTGCAATTTTAGTTGGGATCTATGTATTAATTGTAATGCGAGATACACCGCAATCTTGTGGATTACCACCTATTGAAGAATATACGGGTGAATATCCTTCAGATGAAAGAGTAAAAGATCGTGAACGCGAACTTTCGGTAAAGGAAATTTTATTTACTTATGTACTAAACAACAAATTTTTATGGTACATCGCTATAGCTAACGTATTCGTATACTTCGTACGCTACGGTGTTGTAGACTGGGCACCTACTTATTTAGTAGAAGAAAAAAACTTTACTCATAATAGTTCTCGTACAGCATACGCATTATACGAATTTGCTGGTATTCCGGGCACACTCCTTTGCGGATGGATGAGCGATAAATTATTTAAAGGGCGCCGTGCCCCTGCTGGTATTTTATTCATGGTTGGTGTATTCATTGCTGTTCTTGTTTATTGGTTAAATCCGGCTGGTCATCCAATCATCGATAGCATCGCACTAGTGGCAATTGGCTTCTTAATTTATGGACCAGTTATGCTCATTGGATTACATGCCCTTGACTTAGCACCAAAGAAAGCTGCTGGAACAGCTGCTGGTTTAACAGGTTTCTTCGGTTACCTGGGCGGTGCTGCATTTGCTAGTGCTGCAATGGGCTTTATTGTAGATGCTTTCGGATGGAACGGCGGTTTCATTCTATTACTTACATCTTGTGTACTTGCGATTGTATTCCTTGCTCTAACTTTAAACACAGGATCTTCAAAATCACAACAAGCTTAAACGGAGGTTTTTCTTAAAAACTTCTATAAGATAAAGTGAAAAGCTTTAATCAGTGGGGAACAAAAGCTGAAGTAAAGAAATAAAATAGCTCTTAGCATTCAGATATATGCTAAGAGCTATTTTTTATTTATGTCTAGTGATATTGTCTTGCAGCCTATAACAATCATTTCCCTTCTATTTACAACATTACTTTTATAAAAACATCTGCTGAAACATTTTCATTGCAATAGCCAATGTCACCGAAGTAGTAAATCCCCCTAAACAAATAAGACTCACTCCTTGACTATATGTTAAACTTTGAAATGCTTTCATTTCTTACATCCCCCATTCTCTCCCTTTGATGATTACATCATATCAATGGAGAAAATTTCAAAACATCGATTTCCCTAACAACAGTCTTACAATTTTGTAAGATTTATCTCAAAAAAACAGACAACATTTCTGCTGCCTGTTACTTCACGATCATCACCGGACATTTCACTCGTTTTGCTATTTTATGACTTACACTACCAAGTACCATTTCTTGCAATGTATTCAATCCCCTGCTCCCCACTATTACAAGATCAATGTCTCCTGTATTTACATATTGCACAAGTGTATTTCCTGGATCACCATGTAAAATCGTAATTTTATAAGAAACTCCTTCTTGCTGTAATAAAATCTCAATTTCTTTTAATCTATCTTTTCGACTAGCTGAAATTGTTTCTATATTTGTTTGTCCCTGTATAATATCTGATTTTGCTGCTCTACTATCTACTACGTATACAACTTCAACGGTTACTTCCTTACTCAATGTAGAAATATGTACGGCATGTTTTGCTGCGCGTATTGCGTGTTCTGAACCATCACATGCTAATATAATTTGCTTGTACATCTTCTGAAACCCCTTTCATCATCATACTCGTATTATAATACAAAAAGAACCTTTTCGGTCCTCCTAAAAGGTTCTTCCTATTTAACGAACAGCTTGTTTCGCCAATTCTGTAACAAGCTCTGAACTACGCTCATTTAATCCCGTTATGTTTACTTTCACACCATTTTTCTCATACTTCACTACAACTTTATCAACCGCAGCCACAGCTGAATCATCCCATACATGGGCGTGTGTAAAATCAATTTCTACTTCTGTCACATCTTCTTTAAACTAAAATACATTTATAAATTCTGTAGTCGATGCAAAGAAGAGTTGTCCGTGAACAGCGTATACCTTTTTCTCACCAACATAAGAATGTTTCACGTGAATCTTTTCCATATTTGCTGCGAATAAAACTGCACTTATTACTGTACCAATCATAACACCAAGAGCTAGATTATGTGTAACAAGATAACACTCCTCTACTTTTCTTACTTTTTGATTTTCTCCGTAAGAAAATCGAGCCGATTGCACGAGTGCTATTATATAACGAATGTCAGATTTTTTGCTATAAAAAACTTTCCCAAATGAAAAGACGCTGCATCATGCAACGTCTTTTCTCTTAATGTCCACCGTGTCCCCCACCATTTTCTTGAACAATCTCTAACTTCTCGTCAAGTATTCCTTGCGTTTCAAACGAAATATTCTCTGTATTTCCTAATAGAAAACCGTGGTTATATGGCCCGAGCGTTGGATCATCTTTAAATTTTGGTTGAATCGTAGCTAATAAATCATATACTGGCTGTGAAACCTTCCCTTTATCTAATAATAGAACAGGTGCATGTTTCCCCATATGTGAAAACGGCGCTCCAGCAATTGCTAAATCGGGAGTTTCTGTTGAAACAAATGATACGCCGTGCCCTGGTTTTGTGAATCCCCACCCAAATTGTGTTTTCTTATCTTTAAACTTTGCAAAAGCGATTGAGTTTTCTGTTGGATTTTCTCCGCTAATGCGCGTTACTTTTCCATGCTTACTTAACTGTTTTTCTACCTCTTTTGAAATAATTTTTTCAGGTCCTAAAAGATATATATTTGCTTTCCCTTTTCTTGCTTTCAACGCTTCTATTGTAGCCTCAGGTACTTTATCTTTTGCTACATATAAAAGAGGTTCAGGCATATGAGCAATCCAATTCACAGCAGGTGTTGTATATAAGCGTCCTTCTTCTTCAGACGAACCGATAATGACACTTTCTGGGTACTTCCCTGTTATGTCTGCATATTCTTTATCAACATCTTTCGCAAAATTTGCTGAATCCGTTTCTTTTATTTGCTTTATTTTATATTCTTTCAGTTGATTTAATATGGAAGATTCTACATCTCCCATCACCATAATTTGCGTTCCATCTTTTGTTCCAAGTGGGTTTAACCGCCTGATTTCTTTTAACGTCGCCTCTGGAATACTTTCTTTATTCATAAATAAAATAGGTCCATTGTTTGGATGATGAATGAGATCCGCACTAGCAATTCCAAGTTGCCACTGATTAGCTGGTACTAAAATCACCGCTCCTGGTTGGTTCTCTTTGTGAGTCGCTGGCCATATTGTTTGTGATGTTAATACTGCCATTTGAACAGGATCATTTGTGTTTAATCGTGTTACATTTTTTAAACTTGTTGTTAATAAATCTCTAGATGCTCCAGCATTCATTTCTTTCGGTGGCATCGCTGCATGATGCACCTTCATATCTTTTTGCTGCTCATTTTTCTTCTCTTTTGTAGATTCATGATTTTCATGCTCTGTATTTGCTTGTCCACACGCTGCAAGTCCAAGTACAGCAACTATTGTCATACTCAAAACTCGAGTTGCTTTTTTCACTATATCGCCTCCATCCCCATCATGTTTGATCCTATAATCTTTACCTAAAATGTAAATTTCAACTATACAATAACAAGCAATTCTGAAGAAATTATGCAGATGCATGATAATCTGCACCATTTCTTCAGGATTTTGCATTACACTTTTAGTAGTGAATACAAATACGGAGGATATTATATGATGGATATACTACTTGTAGATGATGAACCACGTATGCTCGAATTATTAACGCTTTATCTTACTCCTAGAGGATATAACTGCGTTTGTGCGACTTCTGGACAAGAAGCTATTTCTTATATAGAAAACCAAAGTTTTAAGTTTGTTCTTCTCGATATTATGATGCCGAAAATGGATGGTTGGGAAACATGTAACAGAATTCGTTCGTTTAGTAACGTTCCTATTATTATGGTAACCGCACGCGATCAGACGATTGATGTTATTCAAGGATTAAAAATCGGGTCTGATGATTATATAACAAAACCTTTTCATGAAGGTGAACTATTAGCACGTATTGAAGCAGTATTACGGCGCAGTAATCAACATGAGCAACTACGATATAAAGGAATTTTGTGGGATGAAGCGAAACACTTTATCTCCGTTTATGAACAAGAACTCCTTCTTACACCAATTGAATTTTCTTTACTTGGTTTGTTTCTACGTCACGTGAACTACGTATTAAGTCGCGATCAGCTTATTGAGCGGATTTGGGGACTAGATACAAATACAGAGGATCGCACAGTGGATTCTCATATTCGTAACTTACGTGATAAATTGCGAAAGAACAATTTTCCAATTGACGAACATTTAAAAACTGTGTATGGAGTTGGCTACCGGTGGATTGACGCTGAAAATCAAGGAGTTACGCGATGAAACGAATTTCCGTTCAACTCGGATTTTACTTTTTAATTGTTACGCTTTTAATCGAAACCGTCCTATTTGTTTTACTCTATTATAGCCTTGTCAATACGAGGGTAAATGAGGAAATGACAGCATTATTAAAACGTGGAAATAGCCACCGAGATGTACTTGAGAAATATTTTGATTTCCAAACAATCTCTCATGTCGCTTTAATGGAGTCAGAAGCTGAAACAAAAGTTATTATTACAAACGCTCAGAAAAAAATATTAGCAAAATCTAATGATATAGATTCCACTATAAAGAGGCACATTATTGGAATGATAGCAAATACGAACCATAACGGAACGATCGTGGAGAACCACTGGAAAACTTCTAATTATATATGCACAGTTAGTCCAATAATAATAGAAGGAAAAACGCAAGGTTATGTTTATATGTTTCTTGGCACAAGTTCTATTAAAGAAATGATTACAGGTCTTACAAAACAATTTCTTGTTGCTGGTGTTGTTACATTTATTTTAACAGTCATTACGATATTTCTTCTATCGCGTCTGTTAACAAAACCACTTCTCCGTATGAAGCATGCTACTGAAAAAATGAGTCATGGTGATTTATCCGTATCTCTAACTAGTACTCGAAATGATGAAATTGGTGAACTTGCAGGGTCTATCCAAACGCTCGCGAATGATTTACATTATATGAAAAAAGAACGCAGTGAATTTCTAGCAAGTGTCGCTCATGAACTAAGAACACCGCTAACTTATGTGAGGGGATATGCAGATATCGCCATGAAAAACAGTACACCTCCTGAGCAGCGCCAAAAATATTTATCAATTATAAAAGATGAAGCTGATTATATTACAAATTTAGTACAGGACTTATTCTTGCTTGCTCAAATGGAAAAACATAATTTTTCTATTCAAGCAAAGGAAGTACACTTGCAAACCTTTCTTTCTCGCATTGTTACAAAAGTGAATATAATGTATGAAGCAAAACATATCATTGTTTCTTCAACATGTCCTTCTTCACTTTCTATAGCTCTTGATGAACAAAGGTTTGAACAAGTTATCATCAATATATTAAATAATGCGTATGTACACTCACCTGAACATTCTCGAATTACCATTTCCGTTACAGAGCATAAAACACAACTTGAAATTGCCATCCAAGATACAGGAGAAGGAATTCCAGAAGAAGATATCCCACACATTTTCGAACGATTTTATCGCGTCGATAAAGCAAGATCTCGTTCAACTGGTGGAACTGGATTAGGACTTGCCATTGTAAAAGAAATAGTCGAACTACATGGCGGAGAAATTACTGTTACAAGTGAAGTAAATCAAGGTTCTTGCTTTACTATGTCATTGCCAATCAGTATGTGAAAAAGCTTAAGAGAATTTCTCTTAAGCTTTTTCGCACATTATTTGCTCTACAAAAGTTTATTCACCAATTAACTCAATTGTTTCCGTAATTTTTATACTATCCTTCACAGATTGAGCAATCGTACAATTCTTCACCGCAAGCTCTAACGCTTTTTCTAACTGTACCTGTGTAATTCCTTCTGCTTTTATTTTATAGTGCAAATGAAGACTTTCTACCGGCCTTGGTAAAACTTCGCTTCTTCCAATTTCAGTTTCAATTGTAAACGTATCGTATGTAATACGCTTCTTTTCTAAAATTGTCCGAAATACAATTGCACTGCACCCTGCAATAGAGGAAACGAATAACTCTAACGGTGTATATCCACTTTCTTTTCCAATAGACAATTGACCATGTGAAAGTTCTGTCTCAATATCATCATGCTTGATTGTTAGTTTCATACGTTGTTCCCATCTCCACTTTCGTAATTTGCTTCCGTTTCTTATTTATATAATAATACACGTAACAGAAAATGATAAATGGAATGCCGCAATATAGCGCCATACGCTGTTCTGGAATGAATGCTAAACTAATAACAACAATGCTATTTGTAATTAACGCTAAAATAGGAACAATTGGATATAACGGTGTTCTATATTTTAAATCTTCTACTTTTCCGCCTTGCTTTACATACTGACTTCTAAATCGAAGTTGTGATAAAGCAATGATAATCCAACTTGCAACTGCAGATAAACCAGCAACAGATAATAAATAAATATATACTGTATCCTCTGCCAAAAAGCTTGTTAGTAAAGATAATGCCGCTACTGCGATTGTAACTACTAATGCCGTAATCGGAATACCGCGTTTATTTACCTTTTTGAAGGAAGTTGGTGCCATTCCTTCATTTGCAAGTGACCATAGTATACGCGTCGCCGCATATAATCCTGAATTTGCTACAGATAATAAAGCAGTGATAATAACGAAGTTCATAATATCTGCTGCATATGGAATACCGATCTTATCAAATACAACAACGAATGGGCTTTCAATAACCCCTGCATCTTTCCATGAAATTAAACCTACTAAAATCGTCATTGTTAAAATAAAGAACAACATAATGCGCCATACTGTATTACGAATTGCACGTGGGATTGTTTTTTCCGGTTCTTGACTCTCTCCTGCTGCAATCCCAATTAACTCTGTTCCTTGGAAGGAAAAATTAACTGTAATCATTGTAAGAAGCACAGCAGCCAGTCCATTCGGGAACAATCCACCATCGCTCACAAAGTTAGAAAAAAGAGGCGCTGCTTCTTTTCCGTCATACGGTAAAAAACCAAATAACGCACTACCACCAAGAACAACAAATGCAATAATTGTAATTACTTTAATACTTGAGAACCAAAATTCTAATTCAGCATAACTCTTTGCTGAGATAGCATTTGACATATATAAAATAACTCCAAATACAAGACACCATACCCAAACATCTACAGTTGGAAACCATCTTTTCATCATTAAGCCGATAGACGTTAACTCTAAACCAACTGTAACTGCCCATCCAAGCCAATAAAGCCATCCAATCATAAATCCTGTTCCTGGACCGATAAACTTCGTCGCATATTTTTGGAAAGAACCAGAAACCGGCATCGCTACCGTTAGCTCACCAAGGCAAAGCATTGTTAAATACATAATAAATCCACCGACTAAATAAGAAAGGATCGCTCCTCCTGGTCCTGCTTGGTTAATGGTATATCCTGATCCAAGAAAAAAACCTGTTCCAATTACACCTCCAAGTGCAATCATAAATAAATGTCTACTCTTCATCGTACGATGTAATTTCTCATTCGTTGTTTGCTGCATCGTAATCCTCCCCTACAAGTACCCTCTATCTCTTTTTAAAATTTTCTGATAATAAAAATATACACGAAAGCGGTTACAATTTCTATATAAAATTAAAACTTTTCTGATAAAATATAATGTTTTTTCATCTATCTTACAATTACACTATTAAAAAACCAAATATCTTCCAAACCCCAACTTTTAAACTATGTAAAAAACATAAAAAAACTCTCACATCTCATTTCATGTAAGAGTTAACGGCTTTCTAATTTCCTAGACACAAGTGATAAACTGTAGTTGACAACAAAATACATACAAGCAACAAGTAGTAATGTAGGAATCATATAGTTTACGTTTTGTCCATTAATAATTTGGGCATTATGCATGAGTTCTGGCAAGGAGATAACAACCGCTAGTGACGTATCTTTTAATAACGAGATAAATTGACTGACGAGCGGTGGTACCATTCGTCTCAATGCTTGCGGTAAAATAATATGCCAAAGTGTTTGGGTATATGATAATCCAGACGCGCGCGCTGCTTCAATTTGTCCTTTTTCAATCGATAATAAACCACTGCGAACAATTTCTGATATCATCGCTGCTTCAAATATCGTTAAAGCAACAATTGCTGCCGTTGTAATCTCTAATTTCAGCCCAGCTTCTGGGAGTGCAAAATATGTAAAGAAGATGATTAAAAGCAGTGGTAAATTTCGAATAATTTCAACGATAAAAGCTAGTAACTGTGATACGACTGGTATTTTTGCATATCGTAAGGTTCCCACTATACTACCAATAATAAAACTAAGTAAAATCGCTACAACAGCTATTTCTAATGTAACAAGTAGCCCTTTTAATAAAAATAAAACATGATCGCCTGTATAAGCACCTCGAAAATCCATTTACACCGCTCCTTTCGCTAAGCGTTTCTCAAAATAACGCACAAGCATACTAAGCGGTACAGTCAATAATAAATAAAACATACCAACAAATATATACACATCAAATGTAACAAATGTTCTTGTTGAAATTAAATCTCCTTGATACATCAAATCTGCTCCAGCAATAATGCCAAGGATAGATGAGTTCTTTACTAAATTGAGAAATTGATTACCTAATGGCGGAATTACTATTTTAATAGCTTGTGGTAAAACGATATAATACATCGCTTGCACGTACGTTAAGCCAGAAGAACGTGCTGCTTCCATCTGTCCTTTCGGAACTGACAAGATTCCAGCTCGAATTGCTTCTGCAATAAATGCGGCTGTATAGATTGTAAGTGCAGCCGTACCAGCAATAAAACCATTTAATGTAACACCCATTACCGGAAAAGCAAAATAAAATACAAACGCAATTAAAACAAGTGGAATATTTCGAATGAATTCTACATAAGCTGCGCCAAACCAATTCAAAACTCGAATGGGTGCAATTCGCATCACTGCCATAATCGTACCAAGAATGAAACTCCCAATCAGTGCAACAATGCTGGACATCACTGTATATTTAAATCCTTCTAAATACAAATCAAAATTGTTTGTAAGAATAGAAAAATCAGGCAAATGCTCCCCCTCTTTCTTTACAAGAAGAGGATGAGTATCTCTCATCCTCTTACTCTTTCTATACTTTACTTCTCTGGCTTTTCACCAATCCATTTTTCATATAATTTATCGTATTCTCCATTTGCTTTCATCTCTTTTAACAAATCATTAATTACCTTTGTTAAATCTGTTGCTCCTTTTTGAACAGCAATTCCATACGGTTCATCCGTGAAAATTTTTCCAACAACTTGATAATTTGCATCTTGTTTTGCCATACCGTATAAAATCGCATTATCTGTTGTAAGGACATCACCTTTCCCTGCTTTTAATGCTGTAAATGCTTCACTATAATTTTCAAATTCTAGCACCTTTGCTTCTGGTGATTTTTCACGAATATTTTGGGTAGAAGTTGATCCTTTTACCGCCAATACTGTCACACCGCTTTTCACATCATCAATACTCTTGATTTTGCTCCCTTTTTTCACAAGTAACGACTGTCCTGCTTTAAAATATACATCTGAAAAATCAACTTCTTTTTTACGCTCTTCTGTAATTGTCATCGTTGCGATAATCGTATCAATATCGCCGTTTTTCAACATTGGAATACGTGTTTTAGACGTCACTTCTTTGAATTCTACTTTACTCTCGTCTCCTAGAATTTTTTTCGCAAGCGCTTTGGCTATATCAACATCAAACCCTTCTACCTTCCCTGTTGCAGGGTCTTTCAATCCAAATAAGTTTGTATCATTCTTAACTCCGACTACTAATTTCCCACGCTTTTTAATTTGATCTACCACTTTTCCGCCCGAAGTTTCTTTAGAAACTTCTTTGGACGTTTCCTTCCCGCAACCTGCTACGATCAGAGTAAATAAACATGAAAATACAATTAAAACGAACAGTTTCTTCATCTTAAACATAAAACCCCTCCTCTAATGGTTTAACACTCGACTTAAAAATAATCGTGCTCTTTCTTGCTCTGGGTTTGCAAAGAAGTTCACTGGCTTTGTATCTTCAATGATTTGTCCTTCATCCATGAATATAATACGATCTGCTACTTCACGTGCAAATCCCATTTCATGGGTCACGACAACCATCGTCATCCCTTCCTTTGCTAAGGTTTTCATAACATCGAGCACTTCACCAATCATTTCTGGATCCAGTGCAGAAGTTGGCTCATCGAATAACATAATTTCTGGCTTCATTGCTAATCCCCTTGCGATTGCTACCCGTTGCTGTTGTCCCCCTGATAGTTGCTGCGGATACACATTCGCTTTCTCTGGAATCCCTACTTTTTGCAAATAATACATTGCTGTTTTTTCCGCTTCTTCTTTTGAGATATTATTTACTTTTATCGGTGCAAGTGTAATATTTTGGAGCACTGTTTTGTGTGGATATAAATAAAAATGCTGAAATACCATTCCAATATTTCGGCGTAATTGATTCATATCTGTTTTCGGATTATGTACTTCCACATCTTGTACGACTAATTCTCCTTCTGTAATTGTTTCCAATTGGTTAATGCAGCGAAGCAATGTACTTTTTCCAGACCCTGATGGTCCAACAATTACAACTACTTCACCTTTTTGAACTTGTAAATTAATATTTTTTAAGACTTGAAAGCTACCATAAAACTTATTTACATTACGAAAGGCAATCAATTCGCTTCCCCCTTTCTTCTCTATTTCTATCGTATTTTAAATTGGGGCGATTATTTATAAAGTGAAATTTCTCTGCTTCAAATTTTATTCGGCCATGCAGACATAAATTCCCATTATTTGAACAATAACGAGCAGATATACTGCCCGTTATTGTTCTACAGGTACCTTATTATGACACTTCTTCTTTCTTATCTTTTCCGTATTCATGCTCCCAAAAATCAGCATTTTTGATTCCTAGCTCCTTTGGATCAAATACAGGATCTTTTCCTTCTTTTTTCTGCTTTTCATAGTCTTTCAGTGCTAGCAGTGCCGGTTTTTGTAAAAGTAAGATTGCAATGATATTGACCCATGCCATAATCCCTACACCGATATCACCAAGAGCCCAAGCAGTTGCTGCTGTTTTGACACAGCCGTAAAATACAACGCCTAGGAAAACAATTTTTAAAACAAGTGACATCCATGGACGATCTTTATCACGATTTAAATAAGTAATATTCGTTTCTGCAATGTAGTAATACGCCATAATTGTTGTAAAAGCAAAGAATAATAGGGAAATTGCAACGAAACCGTTTCCAAATCCAGGGAATACAGATTCAACTGCTGCCTGTGTGTACCCTGGTCCTGGTTCTGCACCATTCAATTTATTTACAATGAAATTTTTTCCGCTTGCATCAAATACGTTATACATGCCTGTAATAATCATCATAAATGCTGTTGCTGAACAAACAAATAATGTATCAATGTAAACGGAAAATGCTTGCACAAGGCCTTGCTTTGCTGGATGAGATACTTCAGCAGCAGCAGCAGCATGTGGCCCAGTTCCTTGACCTGCTTCATTCGAATAAATACCACGTTTTACTCCCCAAGAAATTGCTAAACCGATAATCCCTCCAAAAGCAGCTTCTAATGCAAATGCACTTTTTATAATTAACATAAATGCTTCAGGCAACTTTTCAATATTCATAAACACAATTACGCAAGCAACAAGTATATATCCAACCGCCATAAATGGCACAACAACCTGTGCTACGTTAACAATACGCTTAACCCCACCAAAAATAATAAGTGCTAATACAACAACTAATACTGCTCCTGATACAGATGTATTAATACCAAAAGCTGTTTCCAAACTCAAGGCAATACTATTCGCTTGCACACCTGGGAGTAACATTCCTGTTGCAAGAATGGTTGCAGCGACAAACACGAGTGCATACCACTTAACCCCTAATCCCTTTTCAATATAGTAAGCCGGGCCACCGCGGAATTGACCTTGATGCTTCGTCTTGTATATTTGAGCAAGTGTCGATTCCACATAAGCAGATCCTGCCCCTAAAAATGCTACAGCCCACATCCAAAAGACAGCTCCCGGACCACCAAATGCAACCGCTGTTGCTACACCAGCAATATTCCCTGTTCCAACGCGCCCAGATAAAGAAAGTGCTAACGCTTGGAAAGAAGAAACACCTGCTTCTGATTTTTCTCCTTGAAATGTAAGTCTCACCATTTCACCTGCATGCCTAACTTGTAAAAATCTCGTTCGAATTGAAAAATATAAACCTACTCCTAAACATAAATAAACAAGTGCGGGACTCCATACAATATTATTTAGCCAGGTAACGAAAGCTTCCAATCTATTCCCCCTCCTTTTCATTTTATAAAGAATATTCAGAATATATAAAAATTATAAAGGTATCTAAAGTCTATGACAATATTATTTTGATAAAACAAACATATTTTTGTATAAAAAAACAAAGTATATATTCGATCTATATACTTTGTTACGTTGCATGTGTATTATATATTCACAATTGCTTCCTGCTTTATAATTCTTACATAAATAGCATCTGCTAGTTTTTGAAAATGTACTGGCATTTCTTTTCCTTTGAATTTTTTCTGAATCGTACCATACAAACCAATATCACGAAGTCGTAAAAATAGTGGTAGCGATTCATACCAACTTTCCTCTAATTGATGTTCTAACTCGTATCCTTTTCGTAATACTTGCAGTTGTTTACGTACAAACAATGTTTTCTCTTGTTCAGTCCATGCGGTTGAAAGAACGGAATAATAGATAACCATCGCCAAATCATGAATAAAGTAATTATAAGTCGCGTCATCAAAATCAAAAATCGTTAGCTCTTTCCCATCATAATGAAAATTCCCTTGATGAATATCACCATGCATAAGACCAAACGTTCTTTTTTCCATTGGAAGGGCCTTTATCTCTTCCATTAATATATAAGCTATATTTTTCACCTTTTCGTCATCTAACTCATCAATAATTGCTTTTTCTTCTACTTCCCACGTATCTCGATATTTCGTTTTTGGATAATCAATTGTAAGACGATGAAGTTGACCAATTGCTTTTCCCCATGCTTCAAAAAGGGGATCGCCCCAATAAATAGATGTTTCGCCCTTTACTCTTTCACCCGTTGCATAGGTAAAAAGAGAAACATAAAAAAATGTTCCATCTACTGCTTGTATTACTTCTACAAGTTTTTTAGATTTTGAATAATATGGCGCTGCAACCTTAGCTCCGTTCTCTGCAAGATACCGTAAAAAATCTAATTCTGCTTCTACTTGCTTTTCAGATCGATGTGAAGAGTGCGTTAATCTTAATACGTAAGATACTCCGCTTTCATCCTTTGCATGAAAAATATAATTTTCAAAATCACCTAGCGGATTTTCTTCAACTGTAACATTAAATCTTCTTGCAGCTTCTTCTAAAATTTTATTGGTAAAAACTCGTTCTACAGCTATTTCCATATGTAGCCCTCCTTTATGTATCTCTATATTTAATTTACCATAAATATGGAAAATACTTCTATGAATATAATTAAAAAACTCTGCCTCTACCTAGAAATAGAATCTACATCTTTCAAAACAGTCCCTTCTTTCTTGTAGAAAATATATTTCCTCTATTATCCAAAAAAAAAAACGGAACTGGTAAAATGGAAGAACTTCCACTAGCCAATCACCGGCTGTGTACTAGGCCTAAAAAGGCAAGACACAATACTAGTATAAAACAACTTCCATAAATTGACTATTCATCAAATGATGTAATTGTACATACCATTGGACGTAACCTTTATAGTACAAAAGATATATAGTGGTGTTTTAAATTAAAAAGAGGTTGTATGTTATAAACATACAACCTCTTTTTTCAATCATTTAGTAAGTCTATACACAATGGATTCATACGGTCTAAGGATAAGCTTTCTAATATCTTCACCAGAATCCTCATAATTTGATAATAATACTTCTTGCTTCATTCCAGTTAACTGAACCTCATCTGGTACGGAATATGTGATTGTTTCCCCATAAAAATTATTTACAACCAACAATACTTCATTATCTAATGTGCGTGTATACGCCCAAATATTTGGATGCTCTATATCTAAAACTGCATATTTACCTTCTGTAAGAACGTCATATGTTTTTCTAAGTTCAATTAGCTTTTTATAATGATAGAACACAGACTCTTTATCCTGTAGCGCTTTTTCCACATTTATTTCTTTTGCATTCTCCGCAACTGAAATCCAAGGTGTACTTGTTGTAAAACCACCATTCACTTCTCCATTCCACTGCATAGGCGTGCGCGAATTATCACGAGATTTTTGTTTCAGGATACCTATAATTTCTTCACCTGACATCCCTTGCGCCTTCTTCATCTTATAAATATTTAAAGATTCTACGTCACGATACTTACTAATATCATCAAAGTCCGGATTCGTCATCCCAATTTCTTCACCTTGATAAATATAAGGTGTCCCCTGTAACATATGCATCGCTGTTGCTAACATTTTTGCAGATTCATTTCGGTGCCGTTTATCATCACCAAAGCGAGAAACAATACGTGGTTGATCATGATTACACCAAAATAATGCATTCCAGCCGCCACCCTCTTGCATCTCGGTTTGCCACTTCGACATGATTTCTTTTAATTTCAAAAAATCAAAATCCGCTTTCGTCCACTTGTCACCATTTGGATAATCTACTTTTAAATGGTGAAAGCTAAATGTCATACTTAATTCCTTCCGCTCTGGATTCGAATACTTGACACAATTCTCAATTGTCGTAGATGACATCTCTCCGACTGTAATCACATCTTTTCCTTCAAACACTTCACGATTCATCTCTTGTAAATATTCATGAACACGCGGTCCATCTGTATAATATTTACGTCCGTCGCTTGTAGCCGATGTTCCTTCATCATCTAAAAAATGCTGTTCTTTTGAAATTAAGTTAATGACATCCAGCCTGAATCCTCTAACACCTTTTTCAAGCCAAAAACGCATCATGTCGTATACTTCTTCTCGAAGTTTTTCATTTTCCCAATTTAAATCAGCTTGTGTTTTATCAAATAGATGTAAATAATATTGCCCTGTCTCTTCATCATATTCCCAAGCCGAACCGCCAAATTTAGATTGCCAATTATTCTTTTCATCACGCCATATATAAAAATCACGGTACGGGCTATTTTTATCTTCACTCGCTTCTTTGAACCATTTATGCTCCGTTGAGCTATGATTTACAACGATATCAAGCATAATATCAATCTCACGTTTTTTCGCTTCTGCTAGTAGCTCTTCAAATTCCTCCATCGTTCCATAAGACGGATCAATAGAATAATAATCACTTACATCATAGCCATTATCATTTTGCGGTGATTGGTATACCGGTGTTAACCAAATGTAATCCACTCCGAGTTCTTTTAAATAATCTAGTTTCTCTGTGACCCCTTTTATGTCACCGGTCTCTGTGTTGTAGTAACTATTAAAGCTTTTCGGATAAATTTGATAGACAACGCTTTTATGCCAATCTTTCATACTAAACTGCCTCCTACTTCTGTTTTACTCGTTTTGCAAATAACCATGTTAAAACAAATGGTACCACTACTGCGATTATCATCCCAACAACAAACATTGGAATCGATTTCGGAATGATAGAAATAAATGCTGGTAACCCACCAATTCCAATCGCTGGTGCTAATACACCATTTAACGTGATAAATACTGCTGCAATTGCCGATCCCGTAATAGCTGCATAAAACGGAAATTTATTTCGTAAGTTTACGCCAAACATCGCTGGCTCCGTAATACCGAAGTACGCCGAAATCGCTGATGTAGACGCCATACTTTTATCATTTTGATTTTTGGAAATCCAAAACATTGCAAGCGCTGCACTACCTTGCGCAATGTTAGAAAGTGCAATCATTGGCCAAATAAATGTACCACCATTTTGCGAAATTAACTGTAAATCAATCGCAATAAACATATGATGCATACCTGTAATGACTAACGGTGCATACAATGCGCCAAATAATACTGCCCCCAAAGTAGGAACTGTTTCATATACACCAACTAAACCAGCTGTTAATAAATCGCCGATATGACGTGTAACTGGGCCAATGACTCCTAACGCTAATACACCAGTTACAACAATTGTTGTAATCGGAACAACTAATAATTGAATCGCATTTGGCACACGTTTTTTTAGGAAAATCTCAACTTTACTTAAGACAAATGCCGCTACTAAAATCGGTAAAATTTGTCCTTGATAACCTACTTTTTCAATTTGGAACAATCCTAAAATATTGAAGTACTCAATTTTTTGTCCCTCTAGCCCTGCAGCTGCTTTTCCATAATTCCATGCATTTAATAAATCAGGATGTACTAACATAAGTCCCATTACGATACCAAGTATCGGACTGCCGCCAAAACGTTTCGTTGCTGACCAGCCAACAAGTGCTGGTAAGAATACGAATGCCGTATTGGCCATCATATTAATTAAATCCCACAGTCCCCCTAAGCTTGGGTATACTTCTAATAAATTTTTGCCATCAAAAAATAAATCCTTTGCACCTAATAAGTTATTAATTCCCATTAATAAACCAGCTGTTATAATCGCCGGTAAAATTGGCATAAATACGTCAGAAAATACTTTTACAAACTTTTGAAGCGGATTTAATTTTTGATTCCCTGAATCTTTTACATCTGCTACCGTGGATTCTTTCATATCTGCAAGCATTATCAATTCAGCATATACACGATCTACATCTCCTGGACCAATAACGATTTGAAATACCCCAGCGTTATGAAACGCACCTTTTACTAAAGAAATCGATTGCAGTTTTTCGCTATCTATTTTACTTTCATCCTTCAAAGCGATGCGTAGTCTTGTTACACAGTGCGCTGCTTGTTCAATATTTTCTTTCCCACCAATATATTGCAGCACTTCTTCTGCTATCTTACGATAATCCTTCCCCATATTCCGTCCCTCTTTTCTTTTTTTGATACCGTTTACAAATACATATTAACTCGTATATATAAGTTAGTCAACACTCGTATATACGAGTTGGTGAGGTTTTTTTCATTTGTTCTCAAAATATACAAAATAAAGAGATGAAACACTGCACTGTTTCATCTCTTTATTTTCTCCGCGCCACATCAGAAAAATGAAAAATATCTAAACGGTGACGTGATTCTGTATATTCAAATTGACTACCATCATAAAGATGCGTAAAGTTTTTTACAACAACAACATAATCTGTTCCATTCAAATCCAAATAATTCCGATCATCATCTGTACAAGGTTGCACTTCAATAACACGCTGTGCATAACTAATATGTAATCCTAATTCCTTTTCAATGTATTTATAAATCGATTTCTCAGCAATTTCTTTCGTTAATCCCGGAATATGTTCAGATACGAAATAGTTTACATCTAGAATCACGTTTTCCCCATCAATATTTCGAACACGTTTAATATGATCTACCTTCGTTTTCGTCTTTACATTTAATAATTTAGCCATTTCTTTCGGTACTAACAATTGTTCCATCTCTACAACACTTGTTATACATTGGCGCCCTAAACGTTCATTTTCCTCTTGAAAACTCACAATACCACCAAAGTTAAATTCAATATTTTTTCGCTTTAAAACAAAAACGCCTTTGCCATGTATTTTCTGTACATATCCACGTTCCTGTAATAAATCGACTGCTTTCCTTACCGTCCCTCTACTTGCTTCATACTGCTTCATCAATTCTGTTTCAGATGGGATTTTACATCCCTCTTTTAATTTACGATTATCAATTGAATCACTTATCTCCGTATAGATCTGTTCATACTTACTCATCATTTTGAATAACCCCTTGTCACCTTCTATTTCTACTTGTATTATAGCATGACAGAAAATCATTCCAATCTCTCACTTATTTTCCAATACAAGAAAGTATATATAAATATTTAGTCACCAATCCGCATTTTTATAAATTTTTTTCATATTTTTCTTTTCATTCTAAAAAACATGTAGTATACTAACTTCAAAATCAGAGGAGAAAGGGAGCAAAGAACTATGCTTACAAATAATACAACTGTAGTTACATTTGCACAAAAACATCATCATCATACGTAAACCCTTGAAACCTAGCGGAAAAATTCACGCGTAGGTACAAGGGTTATTCCCATTGTACCTACGCTTTGGCAAAGAGCCATGTAGGTATTTTTTATCTACATGGCTCTTTTTTATTTTCAAAAAACGTTAGTAAAAAGATGATGAATAAGCAAAACTACTACAAAGGAGATAGACAAACATGGAAACGAAAAAATGGGGTTTATGGATTTTAACAGCATTTGTTGTGGGAAATATGGTTGGCGGTGGCGTATTTATGCTCCCAGCAAATTTAGCGCAAGTATCAGGTCCACTGGGATCGACGCTTGCATGGACAATTACAGGACTTGGTGTATTTATGATTGCACTTGTATTCGGAAACCTTGCAGTGCGTAAACCGGAGTTAAAAGCTGGCCCACAAAGTTATGCACAAGCAATGTTTACCTCTCAAAAGGCAGGTAAAGTTGCTGGATATAGCATGGCATGGGGATACTGGGCTGCTAACTGGGCTGCAACTGCTTCTGTTATTATTTCCTTTGCAGGATATTTGTCTACATTCTTCCCAGTTTTACAAAGTAAGCAAGTTCTTTTTTCACTAAACGGGTTTTCATTAGAACTTGGAAAAGGTTTAACATTTGCTGTATGTAGCATCATGCTATGGGGAATTCAATGTATCCTTTCTCAAAACATCGATAGAGCGGGCAACATGAATCTCCTTGCAACGATTGCAAAGATTATCGGATTTACAATGTTCATCGTCATTACATTATTTATTTTTAACGCCTCTAATTTTGGTGATGGCCAAACATTTATGAATGAGGCTGGACAATCGATTCCATTAGGCGGACAAATAAATGCTGCTGCTATTGCAACTCTTTGGGCATTTATAGGAATTGAGTCAGCAGTTATGCTGTCTAATCGCGCAAAATCACAGCGTGATGTGAAAAAAGCAACGATCTTTGGATTAATTATTGCACTTCTTATTTACATGGCAATTACCCTACTCACAATGGGTGCTCTTCCGCAAGATGCTTTAAAAGAATCACAAAAACCATTGGTGGATGCATTAAACCTAGCAATTGGTAATAAAGGTGCTTACATTATGGCACTACTTGCACTTGTATCATTATTCGGATCTACTGTAGGGTGGATTGTTGTTAGTTCAGAAGTACCTTATCAAGCAGCGAAGAATGGACTTTTCCCTAAGTTTTTTGGAAGAACAAATAAAAAAGGAAGCCCTTCAAAATCATTGCTTGTTACAAATATTATGACTCAAATTTTCTTATTTTCAACAATCTCTGGCACTGTTTCAGAAGCATATAATTTTGCCATTGTTGTTGCAACTTTAGCCTATTTAATTCCATACCTTGTTTCTACCTTGTATCAATTAAAACTAGTTGTTACAGGAGAAACATATGATATAACACCAGGATCTCGAGTAAAAGATGGAATCATTACCTTACTTGCATTTCTATATTCCATTTGGGTTATTAAAACTGGAACAGCTGATTTGAAAACATTTTTCTTAGGAATTGGATTATTTGTATTAGGGCTTATTCTTTATCCAATTTTGATGAAAAATTCGTCTACTCCCGCTTCAGAACAACCAAATAACAAAGCAAGCTAATACGAATACAAAAGAAGCTGTGAGAACCCTCCAAATACATTGGATTGTTCGCTCACAGCTTCTTTTATTTCTTGAATACTTATTAATTACTTTTATGTTGCTCCATATGATACTCTTTTCGAGTTAATAGAACCAAAGAAAGTCCTCCCATTAACGTAAACCCAAGTAAAATGGTCGCTACTAATTGTTTATTTTTGAAATGTATTGTATATGCATTCCACATAGAGCGGACATGAAGCACTTTTTTCTTAGAGTTCATTGGAGTACTACAGATGACCGTAAGAATCCCAAGTAGTCCTAATGCGACTCTCCATGAAGATAAATCCGTTGCAATACCGATAAAAATATGACCAGTCATACCTCCAATCTCATTACCACAAATATAGAACCACAAAAACATTTAAAGAATCTATTATCGAATATTTTCAAAAACATACGATTTAATGATAAACGTCATAAAAATAAAAAAAGCAGACTGCAATCGTCTGTTTTTTACCATAGTTTTTTGTATGCTTACCTACGTCCTTTATTAAAATCCGCCATATGGAGAATATGGATACTGCGTTGGGTAGGTTACTGGGTAAGACACTGGATATGGCGCTGGGTAATATCCGCCACCGCTCGTTAAAGCTCCTGCTGTAAGTCCCCCTACCAAACCACCCGCAAAACTTCCTGGAAAAAATGTGCTTCCTCCCCATGAGCTACCACCCCATCCGCCACCATGATGATGACCGCTATGATGATTGTGATGATATCCTCCATGATTTCTTATGTCATGCATTTTATCTTCATCCCCTTTTATACTGATTATTTACTACTATACGCAGAACAAATGAGGAAAACATGAGTACCTGTTCTTCCGCGTTCATCAATATGTGCTGTATGAATAATAAGGATAGTCCTGATAATCCGTATAGTATGGATAATCTGAGTAATATGGATAACCATATCCACCATAACCAAAAGCAGGGCTAAGTAACGCACCAGCTACAAATCCTGGAAAAAACCACCACCAAAAAACGGTGGACGTCCAATGCCTCCGGAAAATCCAGCATGACCAAACCCACCAAACGGACGACTTACTCCGTTCATATCATTCACACTCCTTTTCATACAAAAAATGGAACAATATACCTTATGTAGGACAAATGCGGAAGGCATGGGCAAAATGTCTAGATTGGTACAAAAAAATAAAACGTTTTATAATAGAAATGTTAGATTACAGCTTCCATATAAGAATCCTATATTTAAGAAAGAATAGGTGAGATTTATACAGATGAAAAATCCTATCGTTCAATTATTATTTGTATTTACACTTGTATCTATCGTACTTTTCCTTTTAGATACGTCCATTATTTCACTATACACCTTCGTTGGTGCTTTATGGTCTATCACAATTGTAGGAATTTCTTTCGTTATTTTTATTGAAAACCGTTCCCCACAAAGCACATTAGCATGGTTTTTAGTATTGGCTCTTCTTCCTGTTGTCGGTGTACTTTTATACTCTATTTTTGGCCGAAGTCGCTGGAGAAGAAAAAAACATCTTCATCGTTCAGAAGAGCAGCGAAAATTATTCCGTGAAATTTTAGAAGGAAGGCAGCTAGATGTATCATCTATTTCTTCATTAAGTGAACACTCTATGCATTTAACAAAAGTGGTACAAAAGTTTGGAGGTGGCCCTGTCGCCGATGCAACAACCACAAAACTTTTAACTAACGGTGAACAAACATTTCCAGAAATTTTACAAGCGATTGAACATGCAAAACACCATATACATATTCAATACTACATTTATCGAGCAGATGAAATTGGTACACAAATTCGAGACGCTTTAATAAAAAAAGCAAATTCCGGTGTAATTGTACGGTTCCTTTATGATGGACTCGGAAGCAATACGTTGCGAAAACGCTTCTTACAGCCTATGAAAGATGCAGGAATTGAAATTGTGGAATTCGATCCTATATTTTCAGCGTGGCTACTTGAAACAGTCAATTATCGTAACCATCGTAAAATCATCATTATCGACGGAGAAATTGGTTTTACTGGAGGGCTCAACGTTGGTGATGAGTATCTTGGTCGTTCTAAAAAATTCCCAATTTGGCGTGACAGTCACTTACGAATAGAAGGGAAAGCATTATACAAATTACAAGCAATATTTCTTGAGGATTGGCTCTATGCCTCTAGTGGTTTAAATACTTATTCTTGGGATCAATTTATGAATACAAAATACTTTCCGGGTAAAGAAAATTCTCATGCAGAAGGTGCTGTTCAAATTGTAGCAAGTGGACCAAGCTCAGATGATACAAGCATTCGCAATACTTTACTTGCTGTTATAGCTTCTGCTAAGAAATCAATTTGGATTGCGACACCCTACTTCATTCCGGATCAAGAAACTTTAACATTACTTCGTTTAAGTGCACTGGCTGGAATAGATGTCCGCATTCTATATCCAGGTAAGAGCGATAGCATCATTAGTGATCAAGCATCTCAATCATACTTTACACCACTCCTAAAAGCAGGAGCTTCAATTTACAGCTATAAAGATGGTTTTATGCACGCTAAAATTGTACTTGTTGATAATACAATTGCAACAATTGGCACGGCAAATATGGATGTCCGCAGCTTTGAACTAAATTATGAAATCATTAGCGTACTTTATGAATCCAAGACAGTTCTTGATATTAAACATGATTTTGAAGAAGATTTTAACCATTCAACTGAAATTAGATGGAAATCATTCCAAAAAAGAAGTATTAAAAAACGAATACTAGAATCTCTAATGCGTCTAATTTCCCCTTTATTATAATTACAAAAAAGTAATCAAAGTCATTTTGGTTACTTTTTTCTTTTATTATGGTACATTCTTCTCCCTCTCCTTTTCTTTGCATACCATATTAAAACAAGTTATCATAAGATGTATTGTTTACTTTATGAAAATAATGTTAGGTGGGAAATACATGTTAGAACAATTTCATATACATGCTGATTTAAAGCAGCAACTGGCAACAATTCACGAAAAAAACAAACAAGCAGCTGGTGAAAATGGACATTTAATCGGTACAAAAATGTACAAAGCATCGGATAATAGCATTATTGAGGATGCAATTACAGCACTTCTGCTTGGTAAAAATATTCTACTGAAGGGACCAACCGGAAGCGGAAAAACAGTCCTTGCAGAAACTCTATCTTCCTTATTCCAAAAGCCAATGCACAGTATTAACTGTTCGGTTGATTTAGATGTGGAAGGTATTTTAGGATACAATACATTAAAAACAAAAGACGGGGCATCTGAAGTTTCCTTCGTTGACGGTCCTCTTATGAAAGCAATGAAAAATGGGCATTTCCTATATATCGATGAAATTAATATGGCAAAACCTGAAACACTTCCACTTCTTCACGGTGCATTGGATTACCGTAAAATGATTACAAATCCATTTACACAGCAAGTTGTATATGGTGATGAAGAATATCGTGTAATTGCTGCAATCAACGAAGGTTATGTTGGAACAAGTGAATTAAATGAAGCATTAAAAAACCGTTTTGTTATCATTGAAGTTCCTTATATTCAAGGCGATACATTAAAACAACTATTATTATCCGAATCAAAATTGAAAGACATTGCAACAATTGAAAAGTTTGTGGCATTCGCAAGTGACCTCATGCCACTTGCTCGTGATGGACGTGTAAGTGAAGAAGCAGCAAGCATTCGTGGTATTATCGATGCATGTGATTTAGGCGTATATATCCCTGTTATGCGTGCGATTGAGCGAAGTATCATCGCGAAATTAAATGATGAAACAGAACAAATGACTGTCCGTGAATTAGCCGAAAGCTATTTCTTTGAGGGATAATTCATGAGACAAATTTTTAGTGACAAAAAAATTGATGCGTCGCTGTTTCTTCAAATGGAAAATTTAATGTATGCTCTTCTAAAAGAAGATGATGCTTACTTAGAGTATGGCTATAAAGCTTATTACGACGAAGTTGAAAAAAAGGTTGTCATCAGTCACTTTTGGGATGATCGCAAAGAAGAAGATACAGTAATCGGATTAAAAAGCGAAGTGTTTTTAAAAGCACTTGGCAATAAACATTACTCAGACATGAAGTTAATTCGCTCTTATGCGATCGAATTACAAGAGTCCCCTCTTAAAAAGTTTTTAACACAATTATTTGTTCTGTTAGAAGATTTACGAGTTGAAGAAATTGTAAAAAGCCTACGTCCTGGAACGAAACATATCTTTAGACGACGCAAGGAAATGTACCGAAATTATTTTGGCTCACAAAATGAAATAAATCGTGTTCGTAACTATCATGGAGATCGTCTATTTTGTCTATGCTATCTTTCACTAACAAGCGATAAATATGAAATGTTTAACAACGAATATTTTGAGCAAATTGAAGCTATTTTACATGAAGCATTCCAGGCTCGTAATACGGAAGATACAATGTATATTGTTGAAAAAATCCGTTATCGCTTAGAAGGTTTTCTTGAAAATGATATGATTAATAACTACTTTGGGCATGCGCCGCTCTATTTATCTGTTATTGCAGAAGAAAAAGATGGGCGCGTAGAAGATTTAGCAAATGATGATGTCCAAATCGTAGATGATGACGATAATAAGAGCAAAATTAATGAAAGCTTCTCTACATGGCATCGTGAAAATAAAAATAATGAAAATGAAAACTTCTTACGTTTTGAATTAGAAAGTGGTACGAAAACAAATATGATGGGCGATACGGCTCGTGAGTCTGAAGATGGTGATCAAGCACTCGGTTCAGTACAAGGTACTTCGCAAAAAAGTACGCAGTCGAATTTTGATGGAGCTGATACTGAAGATGCGAGAGCTTCCCATGCTTCTAGTCAAAATGAGGGCATATACGGTAAATATAACGTTGGTGCGTCACATACATTTAAAGAAGCTCGTAAGCCAACCCCTGACGATAAGAAAGACTATCAAGCCATCAAGTCAGTCATTAATAAAGACGTAAAAGAATTAAAGAAAATTATTGAAAAAACGATTGAAAACAAAACAAACGCGAATAGCGATAAATACTACGGAAGACTTCGTAAAAAATTTCTACGTATTTATACAGAAAAGCAACCACGTATGTTTTATAAAAAAGGACAAGAATCACAAGAGCTTGATGTTGCCTTTCAGTTATTAGTGGACTGCTCTGGCTCTATGTATAATAAAATGGAAGAAACAAAGAAGAGTGTTGTTCTGTTCCATGAAGCATTAAAATCGTTAAAAATCCCTCATGCGATTAGTGGTTTTTGGGAAGATGCTTCTAGTGCAACACCAGAAGATAAGCCAAACGTAATTCATGAAGTTGTAACATACAAAAATTCAACGTTACCAAACGTTGGTCCAGAAATTATGCAGCTTCGTGAAGAGGAAGACAATCGGGATGGTTACATTATCCGCATCGTTTCTGAAAAGCTTGCAAAAAGGCAAGAGAAACACAAATTCCTGCTCGTCTTTACAGACGGTGAACCATCTGCATTAGACTATCAGCAAGACGGTATTTTAGATACACACGAAGCGGTTAAACTTGCTCGTAAAAGCGGTATGGAAGTCATCGGGATTTTCATCGAAGAAGGCGAAGCAAAAGAAGCAACATATCAATTAATGAAAAATATTTATAACCATCACTTCTTAGTGGCGAATCATGCTGAAGATTTACGCTTAAAGATTAAACCGTTATTGAAAAAATTATTACTGAAGACGATTGAATAGGAAACAGGAGCTGATTTTAGCTCCTGTTTTTCAGTTGAAATTTATCTAACGGTCGATATATTTAAAAAAGCGCTGATAAAAGGAAATGAAAAATTCATAGAAATCTTTTTGGGTATATTAAAGAAGAAGTCTACTATCAAATATATTTGAAAGGATGTTTCATTTGTCCCCAAAAAAGGATGAACAATATACGGATTTTACAGCTGCTGAAGCAAGACATCAATATGTCATTCCCGAAGAGTTTCCTGAGGGCCCTTACGGTTCTTCCACTAACAGAAAGTTAGGAAAATCGACTCCTTGGGAGAAAGATCAAAAAGCGCATAAAGCATTTAGCTACGAATATGAGAAACAATATGAAGAAACGGAACAACAATACCCTGAATCTAGCACCGAACCAGGAAGTCTAGATACGAATAAGGTAAAGTCTATATAACGAAAAAACTTATTTCTTCCCTAGACTACGTTTAGGTATGCTGACAAAAAGAGCCGATTCAAAAAATTGAATCGGCTCTTTTTTCATTAGCTAAATACTAACTCAGTTGCTAATTTTTTTTTTAATTTAGCAAGCATATCAGCTGTCATTTTATCTAAATCATACTCCGCTTTAAAGCCCCACTCTTCTTTCGCTGCTGTTGCATCAATTGAGTTTGGCCAGCTGTTAGCAATGGTTTGACGAGCTGGATCCACAGCATAATCCATTGTAAACGTCGGAATATGCTTGCGAATTGCTGCTGCAATTTGTTCTGGCTCGAAGCTCATTGCGGTAATATTAAAAGCGTTACGATGTATCAACTTACTTGGATCTGCTTCCATTAATGAAACAATTGCTTGCAGTGCATCTGGCATATACATCATATCCATGTATGTGCCTTCCGCAATGTAAGAGGTGTAAGCACCTTTTTTAATTGCTTCATAATAAATTTCAACTGCATAGTCCGTCGTACCGCCTCCTGGAGGAGCCACATAAGAAATTAAACCTGGGAAACGTACGCCGCGCGTATCAACACCAAATTTTTGATAATAGTAATCACATAACAATTCTCCTGCTACTTTGTTTACCCCATACATTGTAGTAGGACGCTGGATTGTATCTTGCGGTGTATTATCTTTTGGCGTTGTTGGACCAAACGCACCGATTGAACTTGGCGTGAAAAATTTACAGTTTAACTCACGTGCTGCTTCTAATGCATTTACGAGCCCACCCATATTTAAATTCCACGCAAATAACGGGTTTTTTTCTGCAGTTGCTGAAAGTAAAGCTGCTAAATGAATAATTGTATCCACTTCATTCCGTTTCGCAATATCATGTAGTTTCTGACCATCAGTTACATCTAATGTTTCAAATGGACCAGATTTTACAACATCACTATCTGTTTCACGAATATCTGTCGCAATAACGTTTGATGCACCGTATACATCGCGAAGTTTCATTACAAGTTCAGAACCAATTTGCCCTAAAGAACCGGTTACTAGAATTTTTTTCATTTTCCCCACTCCTCATTTGCAAGCTTTCAAAAGATGTAATTGTGTTAAATGATTCCCATTTCCTTTCCCACTTTTTCATACTTATGAATTGCTTCATCAAGCATCTCTTTCGTATGAGCCGCTGTTGGCATGTTACGAACACGACCTGTTCCTTTTGCTACAGTTGGGAACACAATTGATTTTGCGTATACGCCTTCTTCATTTAAACGTTTACTAAACTCTTGTGTTAATACTTCATCGCCAATAATACAAGGTGTAATTGGTGTTTCACTTTCTCCAATGTTAAAGCCTAACTCTTTTAAACCTTGTTTTAAATAACGGCCATTTTCCCATAAACGGTCATGTAGTTCTGTACTTTCCATTAAAATTTCAATAGACCTCATACAAGCCGCCGCATCCGCTGGTGTTAAAGCTGTTGAGAACAAGAATGGACGTGAACGAACTTTTAACCAATCAATTAAGTTTTGCTTCCCTGCTACATATCCTCCAATTACCCCAATTGCTTTTGATAATGTACCAATTTGGAAATCTACTTTATCAGAAAGGCCAAAATGTTTTACAGTCCCTGCACCTTGTCCAAGTACGCCTGAACCATGTGCATCATCTACATATGTCATTAAATCTAACTCTTCTGCAATCTCAACGATTTCTGGTAGTTTCGCAATATCACCATCCATTGAGAAAACGCCATCTGTAATAACCATTAATTTATTATAAAGACCGGATTCTTTCGCTTCGATTGCTTTTTTGCGTAAATCTTCCATATCAGAATGTTTATAAACGATAATTTTTGCTTTCGATAAGCGGCTACCGTCAATAATAGACGCGTGGTTTAATTCATCAGAAAGAATCGCATCATTTTTATCCATAACAGCTGAAATCGCTGCCATATTACAGTTAAATCCTGATTGATATGCAATCGCTGCTTCTGTATGTTTAAACTTTGCAATTGTTTCTTCTAATTTGATATGCAAATCAAGAGTACCATTAATTGTACGTACCGCCCCTGCACCAACACCATATTTATGAATTGCACCAATTGCTGCTTCTTGCAGACGATTGTCTGTTGCTAAACCAAGATAGTTATTTGAAGATAAGTTAATATATTCTTTCCCGCCAATTGTAATGATTGGTCCATTTGGACTTTCTAGCGGATCAATTACGTTATAAAGCCCCTTTGCTTTTAAATCCTCTAAATTTTCTTCTAAAAAGTTTGCGAGTGTTTTACTAGACATCGTGAAGCCTCCCTATCGTTCATGTAAGCGGATTATTATCTTAATAATGCTAATAATCCCTCTACTAGCTTAACACGTTTTCGAAATTTATTATAGAAAAATAGCTTAAAGAAAACGCTTACAACTTTTAATTATATAGGATTAAATACAAGAAATCTATGATTTACTTCAATTGTTTGATAGAATGAAAAAAATGTTTTCAGGAGCTGAGAAAATGGCATTTACAGAATCTGAAGTATATAATAACGATTCTTTTTTTGAACAGTACATGAAGCGTAGATATCGAAATGATAATCCAAATGATACAATCGAAAAACCGGCCTTATTGCAGCTCATTGGTGATGTGAAAGAAAAGACAATTCTTGATCTAGGATGTGGTGATGCCCAGTTCGGTGTAGAGTTATTACAAAAAGGTTGTTTATCCTATACCGGTATTGAAGGCTCTCACCTTATGTATACAGAAGCTATAAAACAACTAGAAAATAAAAATGGAATCGTCCATTTTATAAACCTCAAAGACTATACATATCCCTCTTCTACTTTTGACCTTGTTACATCTAGACTCGCTCTGCACTATATTGAACATCTCGATATTATTTTTCAAAATGTTTATCAAACTTTAAAAAACGACGGCATCTTCACTTTTAGCGTTCAACATCCTGTTATTACTTCTTCATTCGAGAGTTTACAAACTAGCGGTAAGAGAACAAGTTGGCTTATCGACAATTATTTCAAAACTGGAGAGCGTATTGAACCATGGATTGAACAGGATGTCATTAAATATCACCGCACCATCGAACAATATTTTACACTCTTACAACAAGCTGGATTTACAATTACAGATTTACGAGAAGCAATACCAAAACGAAACCATTTTCAAAGCGAAGAAGAATATACACGCCGATTGCGTATTCCTCTTTTTCTCTTGTTTTCTTGTAAAAAATAAAAAAGCGATGAAATTTCATCGCTTTTTTCATTTCACTACCTGCGCTGCTTGTGGAAGTAAACATCTTCCTCTTCCCTGCGGAATACAAAGCGGCGTTCCAAATAACGGATCGGTTATGATTTGACAATCCATCCGAAATACATCACGAACTAATTTACAATCAATAATTTCTTCTGGTTTACCTTGCGCATAAATTTGTTTATCTTGAATGGCTACAATGTTGTCTGCATAGCGGCACGCTAAGTTTAAATCATGTAGTACCATAACGATTGTTCTTTGCTCTGTTTCATTTAATTCAAATAATAAATCTAGCACTTCAATTTGATGTGTCATGTCTAAGTATGTTGTCGGCTCATCTAACAGAATAATATCTGTATCTTGTGCAAGCGTCATAGCAATCCAAGCGCGCTGACGTTGTCCACCTGAAAGAGCATGAACATCACGTTCAACAAATTCCGTCATACCTGTTGCAGCAAGCGCTCTTTGTACCATTTCCTCATCTTTTTCTGACCATTGCTTCAGCCATGTTTGATATGGGTAACGTCCTTGTTTCACAAGTTGCAGTACAGTAAGTCCTTCTGGAGCTTGAGGTCCTTGTGGTAAAATTGCCATTTGACGCGCAATTTGCTTCGTTTGCATATTTTGAATTGCATTATCTTCTAATAAAATATCACCCGATGTCGGTTTTAATAAACGAGCAAGCGAACGTAATAAAGTTGATTTTCCACAGCCGTTAGAACCGATAAAAATCGTAATTTTTCCTTTTGGAATCTCTAGATTTAACTCATTAATTATAGTTGTTTCACCGTAAGACAATGTTAACGATTTAGTCTCTAGTGCTTTTTGCATGTTCATCTTCCTTTACTCCGTTTTTTATAGACAGAAAATCATCTATGTATTTTTTTCCTTTATGAATTTCGACTTTTATAAAGTAAATAAATAAAATACGGAGCACCGATTGCTGATGTAAATACACCTGCTGGAACTTCAAGCGGAGCAAAGACTGTGCGCCCAATTAAATCGGCAGCAAGTACTAAAATCGCACCGACAATAGCTGCTACTGGAAGTAATGCACCATATAAAGAACCAACTAATCTTCTTGAAATATGCGGCGCCATTAAACCAACAAATCCGATTCCACCTGCAAAAGCAACCGCTCCCCCAATTAACGCCGTACTTAGGAGTAGCAGGAAAAAACGTGATTTTGTTAAACGAATCCCAAGTCCGGCAGCAATATCATCACCAAGTTCTTGTGCATTTAAATGTCTCGCCGATATAAATGCAACCACTGTTAAGATAAGAACCCAAGGTGCCAATACCCCTACGTTTTGCCAAGAAGATCCGTAAACAGTACCGGTAATCCATACATTTGCTTGGCTCGCTTGATAGATTGGCGCTAACAGCATAAATAATGTTGTCGCTGCCTTTGTCAGTGCCCAAAATCCGACACCTATTAAAATAAGACTAACTGCTGATAATCCATCATTTCTCCATGCGAATAAATATACAAAAAATGCGACGACAGTTGCACCAATAAATGCTGCTAGCGGCATATAATGAATGCTTACTGTTAATGCATTGTTCTTATCACTAAATAAAGCAAGAAATAATACAACCGCTACACTTGCACCACCTGTAATTCCAATAATATCAGGCGAAGCAAGCGGATTTCGAACGAGTCCTTGTAAAATACAACCTGCTACAGCAAGAGCTATCCCTACAAGAATTGCAATTAAAATGCGCGGCATACGGAACTTATTTACAACCATATTAGACATCGCATCACCGTTTCCAGTAATTGCTTGCCATACATCATATGGGGCGATCTTCATCTCCCCCATACCTGCGCTTGCAAAGAATAATCCTATTAAAACAACGAATAAACCCAACAAGACGAGACAAGCTCGTTTATACATTAAAAACGAGAGGCCGTCTTTTCCTATACGAAACGGAATATACTTCTTCATTTGCTAAGCCCTCTCTTACGTGCAATATAAATAAAGAATGGTGCACCAATAAATGCTGTCATAACTCCTACTGGAACTTCTTGTGGCATAATCACATATCTCGCAGCAATATCTGCAAATAATAGTAGAATGGCACCTAGCAAACCACTATACGGAACTCTCCAGCGATGATCTACACCAACAAGAGCTCTTGCGAAATGAGGGGTAATAGTTCCAACAAATCCAATTGGTCCTGCAACAGCAACAGATCCACCTGATAATAAAACAATAATAAGTAGTACAAATGCCTTCATCATCACTGTTCGTTGTCCTAGCCCTTTTGCTACATCTTCTCCCATCATTAGCGTATTCACTTTCCCTGCCATCAGGAGAGAGGCAATCCAACCAACTAATAAATATGGAAATACGGATTGTAATACTTCTAACTTTCTACCTTGTACGGAACCAGCAAGCCAAAACAACACTTCTTCTAACGCTTTTTCATTTAATACAAGCAGTCCCTGTGTCAAAGAAGAGAATAGGGCACTTATCGCTACCCCTGCCAACGTTAACTTAAGAGGAGTTGTCCCTTCTTTTCCTAAAGAACTAGAAGCAAATACAAGTGCTGCAGCAACTGCTGCACCTAAAAAGGCGATCCACGTAAACGCTGACAAAGATGTTATCGAAAAAACAACAATGGCTACAACAATAAAAAAGGCAGCACCTGAGTTTAATCCAATAAAATCTGGGGCAGCAAGTGGATTCTTAGTTAAAGTTTGCATAAAACAACCAGCGATGGCTAAACTAGCACCAACACTAGCAGCGATAAGCGCACGTGGAAGACGTACGTTTTGAATAATAATATGTTCATTCGAACCATTAAAATGAAAAAAAGCATCCAATGCTAATTTCCCACTTGTATTTGTATATCCCAAAATAATACTCCCCCAAATACAAGCAATAACTGCAATGATTCCAACAAATAATCCAACCCATTTTGCTTGATTTGTTTTTAATAACATGCAGCGTTTCTCCTTCAATGTATAATGATACGTTGTTAGTGTATTGTAACTTAATTCGCATTGTCAATGATAGTAATAATTATTTTCAGTTGCAGTGATAATGATTGTAAATTATTACTATTGACAATATATTTATAAAATCGTAATATCGATTTTGATAATGAAAACTATTCTCAATATGTAGGGGGATACATAATGAATTTCGTCAAACAAAACTCGTTTGCGTTATTTGCATTCGTACTATCATTTTCACTTCTTTTAGGGGCATGTGGGAAATCTGATAACAAGGCTGAGCCTAAAAAGGAAGAAAAGAAAGAAATGATTACTGTAGAACATGCAATGGGTAAAACAGAAGTTCCTGCTAATCCAAAGCGTGTCGTTGTTTTAACAAATGAAGGAACAGAAGCTTTACTTACCCTTGGTGTAACACCAGTCGGTGCGGCTGAATCACCTACCGGTAACCCATGGTATCCACATACGAAGGATAAACTAAAAAATGTAAAAACTGTCGGTACCGAGCTTCAGCCCAATGTAGAAGCAATTGCTTCTTTAAAACCCGACTTAATCATTGGTAACAAACTGCGTCACGAAAAGATATACGAGCAATTAAAAGGCATTGCTCCTACTGTTTTCTCAGAAACACTACGCGGTGAATGGAAAGATAACTTTAAACTTTATGCAAAAGCAGTAAATAAAGATAAAGAAGGTCAAAAGGTATTAGCTGATTACGACAAACGTATAAAAGACTTAAAAGGCAAACTTGGGGATAAAGTAAATCAAGAAATTTCTATGGTACGCTTTATGCCTGGTGATGTTCGTATTTATCATGGCGATACATTCTCTGGTGTTATTTTAAAAGAGCTTGGCTTCAAACGTCCTGGTGATCAAAACAAAAATGACTTTGCAGAACGCAATGTATCTAAAGAGCGCATTCCTGCAATGGATGGCGATATCATCTTCTACTTCACATATGATAAAGGTAATGAGAAAAAAGGTTCTGAATTAGAAAAAGAATATATCAACGATCCTCTATTCAAAAACTTAAATGCTTCCAAAAACGGTAAAGTATACAAAGTTGACGATGTGATTTGGAATACAGCTGGCGGTGTAATGGCTGCGAACTTAATGCTAGATGACATTGAAAAACGATTTGTAAAATAAACTCTTTATTCAAAACAGTTCCCCAAAAAGGGGAACTGTTTTTTATTTCATAAAAGTGTCACATTATTTCATTTTGTATTTTTATTCTCAATATGTTATATTATAATAACAAATAAAATATATTTTCTCTATATCAGAAGAATTGTTTTAATCTAAATTTTCTGATTAATCTTTATTTTATTTTCTTTTAGAATTCAAATACTACATTTGAAAACGCTTATTATCTCGTTTTCAGGGAAAAATACGATAACGGATAGAGATTCAATAGATTGTTTAAGAAATTTTCTTTCTATTTCCATATAATTCTATTGACTTCTAAATATTTTGTAAATTAAAATGATTACATAAATATCCGTTATACAGGATTAGGGGGAAGCAAAATGGATGCAGCTTTAAAATTAAAAAAAGCTGAAGAACAACAATCACCAAAAAAACATCCACCTGGATTATATTTGTTGTTCTTAACAGAAATGTGGGAAAGATTTAGTTACTACGGAATGCGTGGCCTTTTAGTTCTTTATTTAACAACAACTGTTGTAAGCGGCGGTCTTGGATTCGACAAGGCTTTTGCAGTACAATTATACGGAATTTTTACAGCATTAGTATATTTCACACCAATTGCAGGTGGGTGGTTAACTGACCACTTTATTACAAGACGTCATGCAATTACCCTTGGTGGTATTATTATGGCAATTGGTAACTTTGTACTATTTTCAATGAATACAAAAACCGGTCTCTTTTTAGGACTAGGATTATTAGTCATCGGTAATGGATTCTTCAAACCAAATATTTCTACACTTTTAGGTGAACTATACGGTGAAAATGATTCACGCCGTGACAGTGCTTTTACAATCTTTTACATGGGTATCAACGTAGGGGCTTTCTTTGCACCACTAATTTGCGGATTCCTTGCAGAAGATTTCTTTAAAACAAGCGCTAATGGCGTTATGGTTATGGGTTATAAATACGGGTTCCTTGCAGCTTGTATCGGTATGATTGTTGGACAGATTTTCTTTAACCTATTAGCTCCTCGTTACCTTGGTAATGCAGGAACAACAGTTGTAGGTAAAAAGTCACAAGACAAAAACGCAAAAGTAATTGAGAAAAAACCTTTAACAAAACAAGAAAAGAACCGTACTTGGGCAATCATCATTTTAACTTGCTTCGTAGTTTTCTTCTGGGCAGGTTTTGAACAAGCTGGTAGCTCTTTAACACTATATACAAACACATTTGTTGATCGTACAATTTTCGGATGGGAAGTTCCAACATCTTGGTTCCAATCTGTTAACCCAGCATTTATCGTACTATTAGCACCATTCGTATCTATGTTATGGATGAAACTATCTAAAACAAAAAATGGTGACTTAAAAGTTCCAACAAAAATGGCACTTGGTATGATTTTACTAGGCATTGGCTACCTTGTTTTAACATTAGCTGTTCTGAAAACTGGAAGCGATGAAGCACATATTGCTACTAAAGCAAACTTATTATTCATCGTATTCACATACCTGTTCCATACAATTGGTGAACTATTCTTATCACCAATCGGTCTATCAATGGTAAGTGCAATTGCTCCTGTAAAATTAGCATCCCTATTAATGGGAGTATGGTTAGCTGGTTCTGGTATGGCGAACTATCTAGCTGGCGCACTAGCTGCCTTCACGCAATCTTTAGGATATCTAGAAGTATTCGCAAGCATCGGTATTATCGTAATCGTACTTGGCTTAGTACTTCTTATGTTCTCTAAAAAAATTGCACGTATGATGGAATAAAAAAGAAGCGGAGAAAATTCTCCGCTTTTTTTATTGCTCTTCTAACGCTGTAACATCTACTTGTACTGTTTCATTTGGTGATTTCACATCATGTACATTCGCAACTCCACTTCCCTCATCACAACTTTCAATCCAAACCGGTACACCATGATAAGTTACATCGATTCTACTCGAAGATGATAAAATTTGTTTTACGCGCTTTACATCCATCCTTCATTCCTCCTTTTACTTATTACACTCTTATTTATCTTCTCATTTCTCTTTGAAATATATTCCGTGAAAACTCCTGTCACTTATCTCCTTCAGATCTTAAAGTGGGGTTTTCACGCCTATTTTTATAGAAAAAAGACGTGCATTTCCGCACGTCTTTTTTCTATAATATTCAATTTTATGAAAATAATGTCTTTACAACTTCACTTACTTTCTCATTATGCACTTGATAATATACTTCTAAGCCGCGTCTTTCAAAACGAACAACTTTATTCTGCTTTAATTTCGTTAAATGCTGTGAAACAGTAGATTGCGGAATTTCTAATACTTCCTGCAATTGTGTTACGTTACAAGTTCCACGCCCCATAAGCTCCATTACAAGGCGAAGACGGAGCGGGTGAGCTAACGCTCGTAGCATTTGTACATCCTCTTCTGAAATACGACAATCAAATTGATTTTGATTCATAAAGTTCCCCTCATTTTTTCATTTTTATTTTCTCTTTATTTATTTTTATATATTTGTTTTTATATTTCCTGTTACGACACAACTTTATCAACCTAAAATAAAAAAATTATTTCCTCCTTTTATCAACATACAATTAAGGGCAGAAACCCCTGCTGATTTTGAATATTATACTACACGGCTTAGTGAAAAAGCAAAAAATACAGATCGGAATACTTTGCTTCTAAATGCTGTTTTCTCAACCTTTTTGTTATATTTTTTCACTCACAATATTCACCGTAATAATATTGTAAAATATTGTTCTTAAATGATATGTGAATGTAATCTTTTTAGTTATTCGACCTATAAAAATTGCTTTGTTACGATAAAAAGAGTTAAATTTTGGTAAAGAGGAGGATCCACAATTAAAAAGCGGTTAATAATAGTCTTAATTAATATTGCACTTGACTATACAATTATCCAAAACTTCCTCCTTTATTCTTGATGACAAAAGAATTATTCATTTTAAACATGTAGGACCAATGACATCTGAAAATATGGTTGAGTATATGGAGAGTCCATCAGTGGGGTTTTCTTCATCCCCACCTATCTTCCTCATTTCCCTCTAAATCTTGAAGTGTGGATCTTACTGCCCGTTAATGCGGGATAAATTAGGAATCGTGTACTTTAATATACACGATTCCTCTTTTTGTCTAGTTTATGAACAAAATGTAACGGAATTTTTACAGTTAACACTATCATGGAATAATTATACTTTTTTACGTTGACAATAGTGTTGAAGAGGAATATACTAGGCAATGTAAGTTGATTGTGAATTATTTCACAAATAATGTGAATGTCTTCACATATTATAGATAGGAGTTGTCATTATTATGAATACTTGGACACAAATTTATGACCCGTTGAACAACATTTGGTTATCAGCACTTGTCGCTGCTCTTCCAATCTTATTCTTTGTTCTTTGTTTAACAGTATTTAAGATCAAAGGATATTTATCAGGACTTTATAGCGTAATTTTAGCAATCATTCTTTCCATATTCGTTTACAAAATGCCTGCAACTATGGCTGTATCATCAGCTGCATTTGGTGTAGCAGCTGGATTTTATCCAATTTGTACAATTGTTATTGCAGCTATTTTCCTTTACAAATTAACAGTAAAAACTGAACAATTTAATGTCATTCGCGACAGTATTTCAAGTATTACAAATGACCGTCGCCTTCAAGTGTTATTAATCGCTTATTCTTTCGGTGCTTTCTTAGAAGGTGCAGCTGGATTTGGTGTACCAGTTGCAATTACAGCAGCATTACTTGTAGGTATGGGATTTAACCCATTAAAAGCAGCAGGTATTTGTTTAGTTGCAAATATTGCTGGTGGAGCAATGGGAGCAATGGGTATTCCAGTTACAGTACCTGCTCAATTAACACAAATAGATGCCTTAACTGTCGGTCGTCAAACTGTAACATTATTACCTTTCATTAGCTTTGTATTACCATTCTTACTTGTTGCAATGGTAGATGGCTTTAAAGGAATTAAAGAAACTTGGCAAGGTATCCTTGTAAGTGGTGGTTCCTTCGCTATTACTCAATTCGTTGTAACATACTACCTTGGCGCAGAATTAACTGATATTTTCGCTGCAGTTGTCAGCATGGTTGCACTTGCATTATTCCTACGTGTATGGCAACCAAAATCTTCAGCTCAAACTGAAGAACAAGTAGAAAAACATAGCTACACAATGAAACAAATTTTATACGCTTGGTCACCATTTGCATTCTTAACTGCATTCGTAACAATTTTCAATTTAAAAGCAATCAAAAGTTTATTCGCTCCAAACGGTGCGTTAGCAAACTTAGTATTTAATATCCAGATTCCTGGTTTACACAATCACGTTATTAAAACAACACCAATTGTAAATGCGGATACACCATTTGCAGCAATCTTCAAGCTAGATGTATTTTCATCTACAACTACTGCAATTGTACTAGCAATTATCGTATCTTTACTCGTATATCGCGCAAAAGGCCAATTGGTTAAAGAACTAACTATTGAAACATTAAAAGAGTTGAAAGCTCCAATTTATACAATTTGTAGTGTAATTGCATTAGCATATGTAACAAACTACTCTGGTATGTCTTCTACTCTTGGACTAGCTTTATCATCTACTGGTAAGGCCTTCCCAATCTTATCTCCAATCTTAGGTTGGATTGGCGTATTCTTAACTGGCTCTGTAGTATCAAGTGGTTCACTATTTGCACCACTTCAAGCAGTAACTGCAGCACAATTAGATATCGTACCTTCTACACTTGTTGCTTTAAACGTAGTCGGCGGGACAATGGCAAAAATGGTATCACCACAATCTGTAGCAGTTGCTTGTGCGGCAGTTGGACTAGTCGGTAAAGAATCTGTCCTATTTAAAACAGCAATGAAATATAGTTTGATTTTCTTAGTCATAATTAGTTTACTTCAACTTAACTCTATATTTAATATCTTTTAAAAGATGAAAACGATCCCTCACGTGGGATCGTTTTTTTATCTTTTTCTTTCTAACCATTCACTCATTCTTATACTTTGGTATAAAAAAAATCCTAATACATACAGTATCAGGATTTTTTATTCTTCAATAGCGACGCACCAGCAATTTCGGGATGTGTCATTTCATATGGATCCAAAATAATATCAAGTTCCTCTTCTGTTAACACACCATGCTCTAAGCAAAGCTCACGAACAGATTTACCTGTTTCAATCGCTTCGCGAGCAATGCGAGATGCCGTCTCATATCCAATATGAGGATTCACCGCTGTAATAATCCCAACGCTTTTCTCGACATATTGTTTTAACAATTCTTCATTTGCAGTAATACCTTTAATACAATACTCACGAAATACGCGGAATGCATTATTCATAATACTAATGGATTGAATTAAATTAAATACTAACACCGGCTCCATTACATTTAGTTCTAATTGTCCTGCTTCTGATGCTAAACATATTGTATGGTCATTTCCAATAACTTGGAAGGCCACTTGATTAATTACTTCTGCCATAACTGGATTTACTTTTCCTGGCATAATAGATGATCCTGGTTGACGAGCTGGTAATTGAATTTCAGCCAATCCGACACGTGGGCCAGATGCCATAATGCGCAAGTCATTTGCAATTTTAGACATATTCATCATACATACTTTTAGTGCTGCTGATACTTCTGTATACGCATCTGTGTTTTGCGTTGCATCCACTAAATGTTCTGCACCAACTAGTGGAAATCCGCTAATACTGCGTAAATGCTTTACAACTTGCTCAATATAAATTGGATTTGCATTTAATCCGGTCCCAACAGCCGTTGCGCCCATATTCACTTCATACAAATGTTGACGAGACTGCTTAATGCGTTTTATATCACGCCCAAGCACTCGGCTATATGCTTCAAATTCTTGCCCAAGACGAATTGGAACTGCATCTTGCAGATGTGTACGCCCCATTTTTATCACATGATCAAATTCTTTTGCTTTATCGGTAAATGCACGATGAAGTGCATCCATTGTAATAAGAAGTTCTTCTAGCATCATAAGCGCCGCAATATGAATTCCTGTTGGGAACGCATCATTTGTTGATTGCGCCATGTTCACATGTGTATTCGGGCTAATGATTGCATAGTTTCCTTTTTCATGCCCCATTCTCTCAAGTGCACGGTTTGCAATAACCTCATTTGTATTCATATTAATAGAAGTCCCTGCCCCGCCCTGAATTGGGTCTACAATGAACTGCTCATGAAACTTCCCATCAATAATTTCCTGAGCCGATTTTGCAATTTCTTCCCCAATATTTGCGTACAAATAACCTGTTTCCATATTTGCACGTGCTGCAGCTTTTTTAACCATTGCCATTGCTTTAATTAATGACGTATGAATACGATATCCTGTAATCGGAAAATTTTCTACTGCTCGTAATGTTTGAACACCATAGTAAGCTGCATTTGGTACTTCCTTTTCTCCTAAAAAATCTTTTTCAATACGTATCCCTTTCGTTGCTACCATTTTTCATCACCTATACTTTTCATTCTAAATCGATGACCTAAAAAAGATTTCTATAAAAATATGATTTTTGTAAGAGATATATTTCTATATCTTCTTTCAATATATAGTACCTTTTTTGAAAGCGCAAACAATATTATTTTTCTGCAAAATCGATGACGCACTCATACTTCTAATTTATAAAGATTACGCAATTGCTGTATCTTCCACTTCAACTTTTTTTATTTCTACTCGTTTAATTTGATGCACATCTTTTTCAAGAACTTTGAAAATCCAGCCATCCGTTTCAATGACATCGCCTTCAATAATTGTCTGTTTTTGCATCATAATCCAACCACCAATCGTATCTACATCGTCAGCAAACAAATGTAAACCGAGCAAATCATTCACTTCACTAATGAGTACTTTTCCATCGATAATTTTATACGTTTCGCTTATATGTTCAATGGGTGGATGTTCATCTTCATCATATTCATCCCGAATTTCACCAACTATTTCCTCTAAAATATCTTCAAGTGTTACAATTCCCGCCGTCCCCCCATATTCATCATATAAAACGGCAAGGGGAATTCTTCTTTTCTGCATTTGCAGTAACAAGTCATGGATTGGGATATTTTCCAAAACTTCAATAACAGGTCTCGTATACGGAATAATAGAACATTCTTCGTTTTGTCCACCATCCATATAGCGAATAAATAAGTCTTTTACATTAACCATCCCAATAATCTCATCTTTATCCTCTCCAAATACAGGATACCTTGTATACTTTTCTTGTCCAATCACTTTAATATGTGTTTCGAACGGTTCATCTTCATATAAACCAACTATTTCAGTGCGTGGAACCATAATTTCTTTTGCTAACCGATTATCAAATTCAAAAATATTATTTACATATTTAAATTCCGCCTGATTAATTTCTCCGCTTTTATAGCTCTCCGATAAAATAAGTCTTAATTCCTCCTCTGAATGTGCAACTTCATGCTCAGAAGCAGGGGATAATCCAAATATGCCAGTCACGAGACGAGCTGAGCCATTTAGAGCCCAAATAAACGGATACATAATCCGGTAAAAATAAATGAGCGGCTGAGATAGCAACAAACTTACTTGCTCCGCTTTTTGAATGGCAAAGGTTTTTGGTGCTAGCTCTCCAATCACAACATGTAAAAATGTAATAACGACAAATGCAATAATAAAAGAAACAGTACTCGCAATTGCAGGTGAAAATTCAATTTTTAAAAATAACGGCTCTAATACATGCTTTATCGTTGGTTCACCTAACCAACCTAGTCCTAGAGCTGTAATTGTAATTCCGAGCTGACATGCGGATAAATATTCGTCTAAATTTGAAATCACTTTCTTAGCTGCTAGTGCGCCACGTTTTTTTTCTCCTACAAGCTGATCAATGCGACTACTACGCACTTTTATAATCGCAAATTCAACCGCCACAAAAAAACCAGTTAATGCAATAAGAATAACAACCATGATTAATTTAGCAATTTCCAAAGAACACCTTTAGCTTTTCTTAGCTAAAGTTACACCTCCTTTTTAAAAGAAGTTTTCTCCCAATCAAAGAAGTTGATTGAATGAAAAACGAATGGAAGTTTCACTTTGTTCTTATTCTCTTCATTTGTCAAAAAGCAAACCTATATAAATTTCCCCAATTTTAGTCCTCATATAACTCCAATGGTAAACAATCAGGATCTTGAAAAAACACAAACTGTTTCCCTGTTATTTCATCAACACGTATTGGCTCTGTCTCTATTCCACATCGCTTTAGATGCCCCACTGCTTCATGTATATCTGTAACTGCAAATGCTAAATGTCTAAGACCAGCTGCTTCAGGAAAACTTTGCCGCTTTGGAGGATTTGGAAATGAAAATAACTCAATTTGATACTGTCCTCCTACACATAAATCTAATTTATACGAATCCCTTTCTTCTCTGTAAACTTCATTTAACACATTAAATCCCAATATATTAACATAAAAATTTTTAGATATTTCGTAATCAGAACAAATAATTGCAATATGATGCACTCTAGATATATTCATACTCTACTTCATTCCTCTCTTTACCAAACATGCATATTCTCCCTTGAAATGAAAAACCTATATAACAGAACATATCATAAGGAGGCTTATTATGAAATTTGTTACTTTTTTTCTCGGTCTTGCCGTTGTTTTCTTTCTTGCCTTCATTGCAAGTAACAATAAAAAGCATATCAAATTCAAACCGATTTTCATTATGCTTATAATACAGTTAATTTTAACCTTTTTACTATTAAATACAGAAATCGGCCTCATACTTGTAACCATGATTTCTAATGTATTTACGAAATTATTGGCCTATGCTGCATCTGGGGTAAACTTTGTATTTGGTGGTATTACGAATAAAGGTGAAATGCCCTTCTTCTTAAATGTACTCTTACCAATTGTCTTCATCTCCGTCTTAATTGGTATTTTACAACATTTTAAAATATTACCATTCTGTATTCGTTGGATCGGTTTGTTCCTTAGTAAAATAAATGGGCTCGGAAAGCTTGAATCTTATAATGCTGTCGCTTCTGCCATTGTAGGCCAATCAGAAGTATTCATTACCGTAAAAAAACAGCTTGCGCAAATTCCAAAACATCGTCTCTATACACTATGCGCCTCCGCCATGTCGACCGTATCGATGTCAATCGTCGGTGCTTATATGACAATGATTGAACCAAAATATGTAGTAACTGCTCTTGTCTTAAATTTATTTAGCGGCTTTATTATCGTACTTATTATTAATCCATATGATGTTAAAGAAGAAGAAGATATTTTAGAAATTAAGGGTGAAAAGCAAACCTTTTTTGAGATGCTTGGAGAATACATTCTAGATGGATTTCGTGTTGCTATTGTTGTCGGTGCTATGCTGATTGGATTTGTTGCCTTAATTAGCTGTATCAATGATTTATTCCATATTATTTTTGGAATTACATTTCAGCAATTACTTGGTTATGTTTTCTCTCCTATCGCTTTTCTTATTGGTGTGCCAAGTAACGAAATTGTCGCAGCAGGAAGTATTATGGCTACAAAGCTTGTAACGAATGAATTTGTAGCCATGATGGATCTCAGTAAGCTTGCAAACAGCCTCACTCCTCGTACAGTAGGCATTATTTCAGTTTTTCTTGTATCCTTTGCAAACTTCTCTTCTATAGGAATTATTTCTGGTGCCGTTAAAGGATTAAATGAAGAACAAGGAAATGTCGTTGCTCGCTTCGGTTTAAAACTGTTGTACGGTGCGACACTCGTCAGCATTTTATCTGCAATTATTGTAAGCATTATGCTATAAGAAGGTAAAATTTAATCCTTTTCTTATTCATACTTTTTGTATACAATACGAATAGATGTCTCATAAATACTCGAGACATCTATTTTTTTATACATGTACAACAACATCTATTTAGCGTACAATGTCTTTTATGTGTCTCGTCTATGCATTATAAGATAATATGCAAATTGAATGATTTAAAGGAGAACTAAATAATGAAATCTGATGTAGAAAACACGAATAGAACCTCAAAGAGGCGATTTAAAAAAAGACGCCTACTATGGTTTATTCTCATTCCATTACTTATTGTAACAATTGGTGGCGGAAGCTATTCCTTCCATATATACAGTAAAGCAAAATCAATTGTAAATAATGCATATTCTAAATTAGATAGAGGAGATAAATCGGATAAACGAGAAAAAGCTGTTAAGCCGATGACGGACAATGTTTCTGTCCTTATTATGGGTGTTGATGAAAGTGACCTCCGTGAAAAATCTTACGGCAAAGCAACGCGTACCGATGCATTATTACTTGCAACAATTAATAAAAATGATAAATCAGTAAAACTTGTTAGTATACCACGTGACTCTCGTGTATATATTAAATCACGTGATAAACAAGATAAGATTACGCATGCTCACGTATTTGGAGGCGTAGATAGTACAATTGATACCGTCGAGAACTTTTTAAATGTTCCTGTTGACTATTATGTTAAATTTAACTTTAAATCCTTTATAAAAATTGTAGATTCCCTTGGTGGCATCGATGTTGATGTTCCTGTTGAATTTACAGAACAAAATAGTAAGGACGAACCAGGTGCAATCCATCTAAAAAAAGGGCGTCAGCATTTAAATGGTGAAGAAGCACTTGCTTTAGCTAGAACTCGTCATATCGACAGCGATTATATGCGTGGTCAGCGTCAGCAACTTGTTTTGGAAGCCATTGCTCAAAAAGCGCTATCCATAAATTCCATTAATAAAATTAGCAGCTTATTAGATGCTGTTGATCATGATTTAAAAACAAACTTAACATTTGATGACATGATGACAATTACAAAGAGCACAATGGGCTCAAATCTAAAGATGGATAAACTCCAAGTAAAAGGTGACGATAAATATATAGGTGGCATCTACTACTACATTCCTGACGAAAAGAGTGTACAGGACATATCTAAAACATTGAAACAACATCTCGATGTTACGAATAAAACTGAACATAAAAAATTATAATAAAAAGGCTGCTAGGACTTTCCCAGCAGCCTTTTTATTATAATTTTCAACAAAATACTTTCATTTTCTTTCGCAAATAATGACAAAAAGAGACAAATGTTACAAAATTGTAACGTTTTTTATAAAAATATTACACCCACAATTAAAATAATAGTATACTAGTACATACATAATACTATTTTTATCATTTATACATTAAAAATGAATACATATGACCTTATATATTAATTTTTTGGGGGGAAGTAAATGAAGCTACGTAACTTACTGATTGGTTCTGCTGTCACTGGTGGAATATTACTATGTGCAGGTGGGATTGGTGGTTATCAATACGTGTCTAAATTGAATAAACAGCTTGATATAAATGTATTACCACATACTACATTTGAAGGCACTTCTCTTGATGGTAAAAGTAAAAAAGATGTTCAAGAAATTATTCAACAAAAAATTGATGAATCAAACAAAAAATCTCTTAACTATACATTCCAAGGCAATACACAAGCTTATACGTGGAAAGACTTAGGTGTTGAATATAAAGAAACGGAAATTGTCGAAAAGATCTTTAAAGAGCAAAAAGGAAATGTGATAAATCGCTATAAAATGCGAAAACAAGCTGAAAATGGCGAGTTAAAACGTGAATATAAACTAACGCCACAGTTAAATACAACTACTTATGAAGCCTTTATAAAAGAAAAATATAATGAAACCTTAGAGAAACCTGTAAATGCTGAATTAAGTGTTTCCGGAACAACAGTAAATATTAGTCAAAGTCAAAATGGCGAAAAAGTTGATAAAGATAAATTAAAAGAATTAACAGCAAAAGCAATTACTGCTGGTACACAAGATATTCAGCTCCCAATTGCCTCTATAAAGCCCGAACGCTCTACAGAAGATATGCAAAATATGGGGATTACACAAGTGATTGCTGAATATTCTACTCCTATGGCTGGTCGAAACGGGAGCCAATCCTTTAATGTAAACAAATCTGCTAATACTTTAAGCGGAGCAATTGTAGCACCTGATGAAACATTTAGTTTCAATGAACGCGTTGGTATTACAGATGCTGCGCATGGCTATAGATCTGCTGCTGTATTCCTACAAGGAAAAGTTGTCCAGAGCGCCGGTGGTGGGGTTTGCCAAGTGAGTAGTACCCTATATGGGGCAGCATTACGTGCTGATTTAGGAGTTGTTGCTCGTAGTAACCACTCTATGCCTGTTCATTACTTGCCACTTGGTCAAGATGCTGCTGTAGCAGATTATGGCCCAGATTTAAAATTCAAAAATAATACTGGAAAATATATTTACATTCAAGCGTTTTCCAATGGTAGCAGCATAACTACACGTATTTTCGGTACACCTACTGGCAAGAACGTAGAAGTTTCATCAAAAGTAATTGGCGAGACTGAAAATAAAATTACGGCTGTCACATATAAAAAAGTAACACAAAACGGTCAAGTCATCTCAAATGGCCAAATTTCAAAAAGCGTATACAAAAAGGCGTGATGATTCACGCCTTTTTATTTTGCAATAAACGTACAAATGTCCCCATATGTTCCCTCGTCTCTTCTAAAGACCATATACGGCTTCCTTGTTTAGCTACTATTAAACAACCTTCTTCCCATGCCTCTGTCTGCTTTATATGTAATAACTCGCTTTTTAATTTTTCAATTGTTTCCTGATCCTCTTGTTCTAGAAACTCAGTCATTACATTTATTATTTCATCCTCATACACACTTAACGTGCAATATGCTCTTAAGAAATATTGAAGTGTCGGATACATGCTCCCCCCCCTTTCTTACTTATCTGATGGATAGGAAGTAATGATTTTAAATCCTAATGCCCCTGATTTATCTCTCGCCAAAACGGTAACTGTATTCATAAGCTTATCTTTTACACTCATATCTCGCTTTAATACCGTTTTTCCAACAGGAAATGAATGCTTCGTATTTAATACAAGACGATTTTCTTTGGAGTTCTTTAACCATTTCTCAATTTCCTGCTCATGTTGCTTTAAGCTATCTTTTACAGCTTTTGTTGCTATCTCTTTATCATAATATGTACTTGCAGCTGATACTTTATCTGTCTGCAACCGCTTCTTTAGCTCATCTTCTGTTTTCCCAACATGTCGTTCTATCGTATGGCCATTTTTCGGCGGTCCTTCCATTTCATCTAAAATCGTATCTTTAATTTTTTCTACTGATGTTGAATTATTTTCTTTCGGGTTCGCTTTGTTTTGCTCTTGTCCCGTACAACCGCTTAAGATAAGAACCATTGCAAACAAGCTACTCAAGAAAGTACCCCATAATCGTTTCATCATATCACCTCTTTCATGATTATTATCGTAACTTCACAAAAAGTCAATTTCACATATAAAAAAAGCGTGTAGAATTCTAAAACCCTACACGCTTTGTCTTATTTTTTCTACATGAACATTTGCCTGATTGATAACAATTTCACTTTATACAATATCGTATCCTTGCTCTTCAATGGCATCTTTTAACTGCTCTATATTCACTTTTGCTTCATCATATTCAACAGCTACTGTGCCCGCTTGCAATTCAACTGCTACGCCATTTACTCCGTTTAGTTCTTGCAATGCATTTGTCACAGCCATTTTACAATGATTACATGTCATTCCTTGTACATTCAATGTTACAGTCATTTCCAATTCCTCCTTAATTATAAATCTTTTATTTATTATTTATGAGCAGCATAACCTATAATAAGGTGTATTGCTCGTAAAAACATTGGCTTCACTTTATATTTTAACACGCTTCAAACGCAAAGCGTTCGTTACAACCGAAACAGAACTAAATGCCATCGCTGCTCCAGCTACCCAAGGTTCTAACAAGCCACTTGCCGCAATGGGGATACCAATCGCATTATAAAATAATGCCCAAAATAAATTTTGACGAATATTTTTCATCGTTTTTTGGCTTAAATCAATTGCTTGTGGGATATGCCCTAAATCTCCTCCAACCAATGTAACATCAGCTGCTTCAATTGCTACATCTGCACCTGTTCCAATCGCCATCCCTATATCCGCTTTCGCTAGTGCTGGAGCATCATTAATACCATCACCAACCATTGCTACTTGCTTTCCTTTTTGCTGTAATTGTTCTACAATATTTGCCTTTTGCTCTGGCAATATTTCTGCATATACATGATTGATACCAACCTGTTTTGCAATTGCTTCAGCAGTTCGTTTATTGTCTCCTGTTACCATATAAACATCAATTCCCGCAGATTGCATCGTATGAATAGCTTCTTTTGAACTTTCTTTTATCGTGTCGGCAACAGAAATCATTCCTGCAAACTGACCCGCAATTGCTACAAGCATAACCGTTTTTCCGTTTGCTTCATGCTCACTCATTACATTCTCATATTCCGCTATATTGACGCTGTGTTCACTCATTAATTTTCGAGTCCCAATGATAACTGATTTCTCTTCTATAATCGATTCAATTCCATGCCCAGGTACTGCACGAAACGTTTCTACAGGTAGTAAAGAAACTTGATTTTGTTTTCCATATTCTACAATTGCAGAGGCTAGCGGATGTTCAGAAACGTTTTCTGCGGAAGCCGCAAATAAAAGCATGTCATCTTGCAGGATCATTACGTCTGTTACTTCTGGTTTCCCTTTTGTAACCGTACCCGTTTTATCTAATAAAACAGCATTAATTTTATGCGTTGCTTCTAAATACTCTCCACCTTTAAAAAGAATTCCTTTCTCTGCACCTTTCCCTGTTCCAACCATAATAGAAGTTGGTGTTGCCAGTCCCAGTGCACAAGGGCAGGCAATTACTAATACTGCTATAGCTACTTCAAGAGATTGCGGTAAATTTTGCGGAGTAATGGCAAAGTACCAAATTAAAAAGGCAACTGCTGCAACAACAACAACGATTGGAACAAATATACCAGAAATTGTATCTGCCATGCGCTGAATTGGTGCTTTAGACCCTTGCGCTTCTTCCACAATTTTAATAATATTTGCAAGGGCTGTATCTTTTCCAATTTTTTCAGCACGCATTGTTAACGTACCGTTTTTATTAATTGTTGCACCTATTAAAGCATCACCGACCTGTTTATCCATGGGGATTGATTCACCGGTAATCATTGCCTCATCAACTGACGAAATACCTGATAAAACAATACCATCTACAGGTATCTTTTCACCTGGTTTTACAACAATGGTATCACCAATAACAACACTTTCGATTGGAATTAACATGTCACGTCCATCACGAATGACCAATGCCTCTTTTGCTTGGAGACTTACTAATTTTGAAATCGCTTCCGTTGTTCTTCCTTTCGCAACAGATTCGAAATATTTTCCAACAAGAATTAATGTGATGAGCACTGCACTCGTTTCAAAATACAGCTGCGGTGAATACGATGGATTTTGTAATGTTTTCAAACCTTCATATAAGCTATAAAAATACGCGGCTGATGTACCAAGTACAACAAGCACATCCATATTCGCACTTTTATTTCGTAAAGAACGGTATGCGCCAATATAAAATTGTGAACCGATATAAAATTGTACTGGTGTTGCAAACAATAATTGCACCCACGGATTCATTAAAAAATGCGGCATCCATAGCCCCGTTTCAAATGGCATATGCGCTACCATTGTATAGAGAAGCGGTAATGATAACAGAATAGAAAGAAATAGCTGTTTTCGTTTCCCTTTTAATTTGTCTGCTTTTTTATTTGGTTCAGTTTCTTCTTGGAGCTTTCCTTTGTAACCGAGTTTCTTTATTTTTTCTAAAATAGATTCTATAGTAATAGGGCCATCTTTATATACGATTGTTGCAGTGTTCATCGCCAGATTAACAGTAATACTCTCGATTCCCTCCATTTTTCCAATTACTTTTTCAATCCGATTTGAACATGCGGCACACGTCATTCCATCAATATCTAGACTTACCTTTTTCGTCCGAACTTCATAACCAAGTTTCTCAATACGATTTGTGATTGACTCTGCAGATTGCGCGTCCACATCGTATTGAACCGTTGCTTGTTCCATAGCTAAATTTACATTTGCTTCTACACCTTCTAACTTATTTAACACCTTCTCAATTCTGGCTGAACAAGCTGAACATGTCATCCCATCAATACCAACCGTGATCTGTTTTGTCTGACCCATACAGTTCGTCTCCTTTCTAATTTGAGAACTGTTTGATGACTTTCATTAACTCTTGAATAGACTCATCTCCATTACCTTCTTGAATCGCTTTAGCGACACAATGATTTGTATGTCGCTCTAACAATGAAAAACCGACTTTATTTAACGCTGCTTGCACCGCAGAAATTTGAATCAATACATCTACACAATAACGATTTTCTTCAATCATTTTTTGTATACCGCGCACTTGACCTTCAATCCTTTTTAAGCGTTTTACAACCTTCTCGATCTCTTCGTCCGTTCGCGGAACCATCTTTTCTTGATTTGAACAACGGTCCATCTATATACCCCCTTCTCTATATACATTATACCCGTAAGGGGTATAATGTTGCAAGTTTTTAGCTGTGAAAATTTATATTTTTTAATTAAAATCCACACTTGCCTATATTGACCAAATATGGTGTAATGCTAAAAAAGACAAAGGACTATAACTATATGCAAGAAATGATTCACAATTTACTCACAGAGCATCACACGATTGCAATTCCACTCAGTATTCTATTCAATATCATCATCAGCTTGGCAGGATTTATTCCAAGCATATTTTTAACAGCCATCAACATACAACTTTTCGGTTTAACAGATGGAACAATTATTTCAATCGCAGGCGAAGCATTGGGAGCAATTGTCTCATTTTATTTCTATCGACTAGGTTTTCAAAAATTGACTCATAACAAATTAAACAATTATCCAAAAGTAGAACGCCTTCTTTATGTACAAGGTAAAGAGGCATTTTTACTCGTTCTATCATTTCGGCTTGTTCCATTTATTCCGTCAAGCATTATCACCTTATTTGCAGCATTAGGAACAATATCGTTATTCTCTTTCAGTATTGCAAGTACACTGGGAAAAATACCGGCATTACTCATTGAAGTGTATTCTGCATACCATGTCATGAACGGAACAAGTGAAGCAAAGTGGATTATCACGATTGCCGGTTGCATCGGGGTATTATATATATGGAAGAAGTGGAAGAAAAAATAAAAAGGAGCATCTGCTCCTTTTTATTTTTTCTAAAGAAGAATGAACCCTATTTTACACCAACTGCATCATATGACTGCTTCACCGCTGTAACTTCAGCAGAGTTCGCACCATATAAATCCGCAGCTGCTTGTACTAAGCCAGCACGCGCTTGACTAAACGTAGTAGATTCAGTGAAATATTGTGTATTTGCACGATAATAGATTGCGCCTACTTTATCTTTACCAATGCCATTTACTGTTACACCGTAATGCGTACCACCATTTGCTAGTAAGTAAGCCGCTTTATTAATAATACCACTGTTCGTATGAACACCACCGTTATCACTTGAACCAGTATAACGTTTAGAATAATGATCTGGATCGCCATATTTCGCTGGATCACTCATAGAGCGAAGCGCATCTCCCGATTTGCCAGGCGTATAAATATCCTCACCAATTTCCCAATCTGGATTACGATTATCATAGTATTCTACTAATGTACCAAAAACATCAGAAATCGCTTCATTTAACGCACCTGACTCATTTTGATAAATTAAATTCGAACTATTTTCTGTAACAGCATGCGTTAATTCATGCCCAATTACATCTAATCCACCTGATAATGAAGTAAATGTATAACCATCCCCGTCCCCATATACCATTTGTGAACCGTCCCAGAAAGCATTATTGTAATTACTTCCGTAGTGGACCGTTGATTTTAACGGCGCCCCTGCATCATTAACGGAGTTTCGATTAAACGTATTTTTATAATAGTCATATGTTACACCCGCATAATAATGAGCATCTACTGCAGCTGCATCACGGCTTGCATTGAAAACATTATCTGTATCTATCCATAATGTCCCTGGCAATGTAGAGCGATTTTTCGCATCATATGTGAAAATCGTTGCTCCACGTGTATTATCTTGTAAATAATAAGTAGATCCAGATAGTGTTGTATTAATAGATTTTGTATCTCCTAGTACACCTTTACCTGTTCCAACTTTATTTGTCCCTGTAACAGGTTTTACAACTGCTTTACCTTCCTGTTTAGCATTTTCTTGCTTAAGTGGCGCTTGATTTTCACCATTCACATGATCAATTGTATTGTATTTATTTAATACTTTACCACTTTCTGCCTCAATGAAATAATAATAGTTTCCTGGTTTTGGCTCTAAGAAGTTTAATTTCACAACATATGCATAAGTTGTGTCCTCACCATTTTGATATACATATAAATCTGCTGATGGCTCTACCTCATATTTTGGAGTTAATCCTAAGTCTTGCTGTGCAATTGCAATTGCTTTTTTGCCTTCAATCTTATTTTTATTTTTTAATTTTTCCTTTTTATCTAAATCAGGTACAACTGTTCCAGATAAAACTTTCAATGAACCATCTTTACTAACATGAGCTAGTTGAGTAGACCCCCATACTGGTGTACCTTCATATACTTGTTGCATACGTACCACTGTTGCATCAGTTACAGAATCTTTTTTCACTTGTTTCACTTTGAAAGAATCCTCTGCACTCTTTTCCCCTAACTTATACTCTCCTTTTGCTGCATTTAGATAATCAAATACAACAGATTCTGCTTTCTTTCCAGTTGCTCCAGTCAAATCTCCAGAGATAAACTCAGGTGACTGTACTGCTTCATTGTACTTTTTCGTAGAGAGCACATTCTTTGAATCTGCAAATGCAGAACTTGTCCCTCCAAATGTTGTAACTGCCATTCCTGCCGCTAATACAAATGCTAAACTCTTCTTTTTCATATAACCTTCCCCCTAATAAAAAATTTTTTGAAAAAGAGTAATTTTATATTAGCATTAGGTTTCCAATATTGATATACTGAAAATTCAAAAAAATCTTTTCTCAAGTTTTGTAGAATTTTGGCGAACAATTATTGAGAAAGGCCCTTTCCGTTTGGAAAGGGCCTTTTTTGGTAATTTACTATACATTTACTGTTTCTGCTGCATTCGTTTCTTGACCATAGTTATCTGGTTTCCAAGCACACTGCACATCGAATGCTACCGCTAAAACCGTTATAATTACAAAAGTTCCTAAGATTATCTTTTTCATACTATAACCCCTCCTTCTTCTTCTAACAACATAATTGCTAATTTATAATATCGATTACTTTCTTGAAATTCCGATGATTCTTCAAAGTATTCCGCTAATTCTAAGTATACCTTCTTTAAATCTTTCATATTTTTTTCACCCTTAAAGAAAGGCACTGCTTCTATTTCTAAAAACTTCTTATATACCTCTTTTTTTCCATAATACTTATATTGAAGAATTAATAATAAGTGCAACATACTTTTATACCTATCATCTTTTCTTGCAGCAGAAATTCCTTTTTCAATCCAACCTCTCGCTTCTTCAAATTCTTTTAACTGAATACATTGCAAAGAAATCTCATACATAGCATCAATATAATTTAAATCTTCTTCTTTTTTATACTGTAGACCCTCCAAATAATATTCTTTTGCTTTTTCATAATTATTTTGACGATAATATAAGTACCCCATATTATTCAAGGCAATTGACATGATATTATCTTTATCCGCAAAAGAATCAGCCTCTCTTAAAATATGATTATAAATTCCCATAGCTTCACTATACTGTTTTTTTCGTATATAACTGAAAGCGATTAAAAGTTGACAGTTGATTACATGCCGAAACTTATATTCATTTCGAAAACCTTCTAACGCAACATTCGCAAAGTACAATGTCATATGATCGATTTCCATCTGACTATACGTAAGTGCTAAATTATAATATATCCCCGTTTCATAATAACCTTGTTCTTTCGCCATAGACTCTGTTTTTAACAAATGCTCTAATGCCTGTTTATATTTATATTGCATGCAATATAATAAAGCCCTACTATACGTATACAGCAACTTCTGAAACGGAGAATACTTCTTATACATCTTCTTTAATTTCTCTAGTTCTTCTTCAAGCGCAGAAAGATCTCTTTTCATAATCAAATAACGTGTATACAGCAGATTATAATAATTTATAATTTCAAAATCTAAGACATTTTTCATTTCAGACTGTAATTCTTTATATATGCGTTCAACCTGTTGCTTGTCCAAATGAACTAATGCGTTTAACCAATCATCTAATTTCTCTTTCACTTCTTCTTCTACATCTCTCAAATCCGACACGGCAATCTCTAACCTCGCGCAGAGCAACTGCAAGATTTCCTCCGATGCTTCTATTTTTCCATTTTCAATCTTACTTAAATATGAGACGGAACAAATGCCCTGACATAATTCTTCTTGTGTCATTTTTTGCTGCAGCCGCTTATAAAAAACTTGTTTGCCGATTTTTTCTAAAGTTTGTTGCATTGTCCTCCTCCATTCTCATTTACCCCCACTACTTTAATAATACATAAAAATACCAAAAATATAAATTGATAAATGTAAATTTTCCAAAAGTTTTTCGATAAATTTGTTTTATTCCAATTGAAGTAGCTAAATTTCATGCTAAAAACATGTTATATCACCAATATTACCAAACATTAAAATCACTCTTTCTTATTAGAAATGGATTCTTTGGCATAAACTAGAAAAAACGATATAATATAACCAAATTACGGAGGTGTTTTCACAATGAATCATTATAAAGATGATAGTTACGCCTTACATACAGATTTATATCAAATCAACATGACTTATACATATTGGAAAGACGGCATTCATAATCGCCGCTCTGTTTTTGATTTATATTTCCGAAAGCTTCCATTTAAAAATGGTTACGCCATTTTTGCTGGTCTTGAAAAAATTATAGAATACATAGAGAATTTTCGTTTTACCGAAAGTGATATCACTTATTTAAAAGAGCTACAATTTGAAGAAGAGTTTCTACAGTATTTACAAAACATGAGGTTTACCGGGACAATTCGTAGTATGCAAGAAGGAGAAGTGGTTTTTAATAACGAGCCATTATTGCGCGTTGACGCACCGCTTGGTGAAGCTCAAATTATTGAAACCGCCTTGTTAAACATTGTGAATTACCAAACATTAATCGCTACAAAAGCAGCTCGCATGAAACATGCAGCGAACAATGATGAACTATTAGAATTTGGTACACGCCGTGCTCATGAATTTGATGCGGCCCTTTGGGGTACACGCGCAGCCTTTATCGGTGGATTTTCTTCTACAAGCAATGTCCGTGCTGGAAAACGATTTGGTATTCCAGTTGCTGGTACGCATGCTCATTCCTTTGTCCAAGCATACCGTGATGAATATATTGCATTTAAAAAGTATGCTGAAACACATAAAAAATGTGTTTTTCTTGTCGATACATACGACACATTAAAATCTGGTGTACCAAATGCCATTCGCATCGCGAAAGAATTTGGTGACCGCATTGATTTTTATGGTATTCGTCTTGATAGCGGCGATATGGCTTATTTATCAAAAGAGGCACGAAAACTACTTGATGCAGCTGGATTTACAAATACAAAAATCATCGCTTCTAGTGATTTAGATGAATATACAATTATGCATTTAAAATCACAAGGGGCAAAAATTGATGTATGGGGCGTCGGAACAAAATTAATTACATCATTTGAGCAACCTGCCTTAGGAGCTGTTTATAAGTTAGTTGCGATTGAGGATGCGAATGGCACATTAAATGATACGATTAAAATCTCTTCTAATCCTGAAAAGATTACAACGCCAGGATTAAAACGAATTTATCGAATCATTAATCGCGTTAACAATCATGCAGAAGGTGATTATATCGCTTTAGAATCAGAAGAACCTGAGCAGGAAGAACGTTTAAAAATGTTCCATCCTGTCCATACGTACATCAGTAAATTCGTGACAAACTTTGAAGCACGCGAGCTTCATCATAACATTTTCACAAATGGTAAAAGAACATATGAATTACCTAACATATTAGACATTCAAAAATACACAGAAAACAGCTTAGCACTATTTTGGGAAGAATATATGAGAACACTAAATCCCGAAGAATATCCTGTAGATTTAAGCCAAGAATGCTGGGATCATAAAATGAATTACATTCAAACCGTACGGGATCAGGTTTCAAAAAATATACAAAAATAAAAAGAGAAGCCTTCGCTTCTCTTTTTATCCCGCTATTTACGGGCAGTAATATCCCACCTCAAAGTTCAGCAAAAGAAGTTAGCTGGGAGATAAATTGCCCGTAGAAGCCCGATTCGTGAGGGCTAATAATCAGTGGGAGATATCCCCCACTGATTAAAGTTTTACTTTATTTTACAAATCTTTCACTCTAAGCACACGCATCGCATTCAATACAGCAAGTAGCGTAACGCCCACATCTGAGAAAACAGCTTCCCACATTGTTGCAATTCCAAATGCACCAAGTAATAAGACCAGTCCTTTCACACCAAGTGCAAAGATAATATTTTGCCATACAATGTTCCGTGTACGTTTGGCAATTTTGACAGCCGTTGCGATTTTAGAAGGTTCATCTGTCATGATTACAATATCCGCCGCCTCGATTGCTGCATCAGATCCTAATCCACCCATCGCAATCCCGACGTCTGCTCTCGCTAATACTGGTGTATCATTAATACCATCACCAACGAACGCAACTTTTTCTTTTGCTTGTTTTGCACTATCAATTTTTTCAATTTCTTCTACTTTTTGTTGTGGCAATAATTCAGCGTGAACCTCATCTAAGCCAAGCTCCTTACCAACAGCTTCTCCAACTAATTTCGCATCACCTGTTAACATTACCGTTTTCTTAATACCAAGTTCTTTCAACTTTTGAATTGCTTGTTTTGAGTCCTCTTTTACTTCATCTGAGATGACAATATAACCAGCGTATGCACCGTCTACAGCAACGTGAACAAGCGTGCCCACTGTTTGCGGCTGTTCAAATGTAATATTTTCTTTTTTCATTAATTTTGCATTGCCCGCAAAAATTTCTTTACCTTGTACTTTTACAACTGTACCATGACCGGAAATTTCACTATAATCCTCAATCATATTTTCATCAATTGATTTTCCATATGCACTTCGAATAGATTGTGCAATTGGATGATTTGAATAAACTTCCGCAAATGCAGCATATTCAAGGAGTTCTTCTTTTGTAGTTGCTCCATTTGGCTCCATCTTTGTTACCTTGAATACACCTTTTGTTAATGTTCCTGTTTTGTCAAAGACGATATGTTTCACATCATTCAGTGCTTCTAAATAGTTACTTCCTTTGATTAAAATACCGTTTTTAGAGGCTCCACCAATACCGCCAAAGAATCCAAGTGGAATAGATACCACTAATGCACATGGACAAGAAATAACAAGAAACACTAATGCACGATAAATCCAATCAGAGAATGTAGCCCCTTCTAAAATAAGAGGTGGAATAAACGCTAATGCCGCTGCCGTAATAACTACGACCGGAGTATAGTAACGCGCAAATTTCGTAATAAAGTTTTCTGTTGGTGCTTTTCGGCTACTTGCGTTTTGTACTAAATCTAAAATTTTCGATACAGTTGATTCACCAAATTCTTTTGTTACTTCAATTGTTAACACACCATTTTGGTTCACAAAACCACTTAATACATCTTTCCCAACTTCTACTTCACGCGGTACAGATTCACCTGTTAATGCTGAAGTATCTACCATTGATGTTCCTTCAACTACTTTCCCATCTAATGGTACTTTCTCACCTGGTTTAACAATGATATAATCCCCAATTTGTACATCTTCCGGTGAGACTTGTTTTGTTTCATTGCCAACTTTAACGTTTGCATAATCAGGACGAATATCCATTAATGAAGTAATCGATTTTCGAGAACGATTCACCGCAATACTCTGGAATAACTCACCTACTTGATAAAACAGCATAACTGCGACAGCCTCTGGATATTGCCCGATTGCAAATGCTCCAAGTGTAGCGATTGCCATTAGAAAGTTTTCATCAAATACTTGCCCGCGTGTTATGTTTCTCACAGCTCGCCAAACAATATCTCCACCAATGAGTAAATATGCGATAACGAAAAGTGGAATTATTATCATTTGTGGTAATCCTGCAAGTGCAGCGACTCCTGTTAAAACACCACCAATCGCTAAGCGCCATAGCATTTTCTTCACATTTCCTTCACCGTGATCGTGACTATGTCCATGATCATGACCTGTTTTTTCTTCACGGACAACTTTTACATCTGGCTCTAATTTATGAACAATATTTTTAATATCTTGTACTGTCGTTTCAAGCTCTTTTTTATTTGCCACTTCTATTTTTAATTTCTTCGATACAAAGTCAACAGCGGCCGCTGAAACCGTAGGCATCTCTTTTACCTTTGTTTCAATCTTCATTGCACAATTTGCACAATCTAGCCCTTCTAATACAAATACTTCTTTTACAACTTTTGTTTTCTGTTCATCCTTTACTTGAATGTGCGGTTCTAATTTCGTAACAAGCTGTTTCGCTTCAGCAACAACATTATTTTCTTTATTTTGTTCTGTTTCTAAAGTCATTGTCTTAGTTGCGAAGTTCACGGAACAAGAGGAGACACCTTCTAATCCTCCGACCCCTTTTTCAATTTTCATCGCACAGTTCGCACAATCTAATCCTTCTAACACAAGTTTTCGTTTCACTAGTGCTTCTGCCATCTTTCTCCCTCCTTGTGCTTTTATTTTCTATTCTTCCTCATTTACGTGTTCAAACGCTTGCTCAAAGATATGAATTACGTGATGGTCAGCTAATGAATAATACACAACCTTTCCTTCTTTACGGTTTTTCACAAGTTTTGCTTGCTTTAAAACACGCAACTGATGAGAAATAGATGATTGTGTCATGCCGAGTAAATACGCTAAGTCACATACGCACATTTCTGCTTCAAATAATGCGTGTAAAATGCGGGTACGCGTACGGTCACCTAATACTTTAAATAATTCTGCCACTTTACTTAAACTTTCGTCAGCTGGAATCGTTTGTTTCACTTGATCAACAACTTCTCCATGGATAATTGTTTGAGAACATGCTTCTTGACATGTTTCTACTTTATTTTCAGCCATTATAGCTCACCTCTTCATTTGAACATATGAACAACCATTCATATATCTTATGCTTTTATTATATGAGCGTCCATTCATATGTGTCAATAAAATCCGTAACAAATTTTCCGAACATTTTGTTCAAATTTAAAAACATATCACTTATTTTCCACATCCGTTATATTCTTCATACAAAAAGGATGTACGAAAGTTTCTATCCTTTCGTACATCCTTTTTTCTTCATTTATTCACCTTTCACTGCATCAACAATTAAAGAAACAAACCCTAACTTTCCATCCTGATTTCTATGATCAAAGCGTTTAGACCGATAAATAAATCCTTCTTTTTCATCCCAATCATTATAATGAAACTCTCCGCTCTCATCACAATACTCCAAAAGCTTCACCTGAAATCCTGCGCTCTCAAACATGGATATTATCGTTTTATAATTGTGAACAATTTTATGGCTCGCCGCTGGATGATCTAGTGGTCCAGGTCCCCCAACTTGTACCCCTTCTTGATATTCTTCATCCGGGAAAAAGCTATCCGGAACCGCACAGCGAATATAACCACCGTTCTTTAAAAATTCATAACACACTTTCGCTGCTTCTACACCTTCCTCATATGATAAATGCTCCCATACATGCTCCGCTAAAATTACCTCTAAAGAGTTACTATCAAACCTTTTTATCCAATCTTCTCTTTTTAATAAATTCAATTCATCTTCATTTGTATGTAACCATCCTGGGTTATTGTTAATTTCTCCTGCACCAACAACAATTTTTAATTCGTCTTTTACAACCATCATTTCACCCCTTTGAATATTTCAACATATAAATTCTACAAGATACTACTTTTTCCTCCTTTGACCAAAAGAAAAAACCTTGCGCGCTCCCTAGGCACACAAGGCTTACAATTTATTATATCCCCTTAATTAGCTTTTTCTAAGCTATCTTGCGAACTTGTATCTTCTTTTAAATGACTATGTTTTTTCGAATAAACAAAGTATACAACTACTCCAATTGCTAACCAAGCACCGAAGTACATCCATGTTGTTAATGGTAGATTGAACATTAAGAATAGACAACATGCGATTGAAATGATTGGTAAAGTTGGTACAAGTGGTACCATAAATCCGCGCTTTAAATTCGGATGTGTTTTACGAAGAATGATAACA
>NZ_CM000745.1:437446-519879 GCF_000161455.1 Bacillus pseudomycoides DSM 12442 | reverse complement strand
GACAACTTCTAGTACATAAGCCATTGCTTCTGGTACATCTAATTCTTTATAAGAAACCATACCAGTCATAACAAGACAAACTGCAACATAAATGATCGTACAAATAACTAACGAAGCAATGATACCAATTGGAAGGTCACGCTGTGGATTTTTTACTTCTTCTGCTGAAGTTGCTAATGCATCAAAACCTAGGAAAGCAAAGAATACTGCTGCTCCTCCGGCAAAGACTCCACTTAAACCGTACGGTGTAAATGGTACCCAGTTTTCTGGTTTTACGTAGAATACACCAACTGCAATAAATAAGACAACAATAGCAATTTTAATTAATACCATTGCGTTATTTACACGCTTACTCTCTTTCGTACCACGTGATAACAACCATGTTAATACGAGCGTGATGATTACTGCTGGCAAGTTCACAATACCACCTTGAGATGGAATCGTTAACAGCGCTTTTGGAATTTCCAATCCAAATCCACTTATCAGGTTATGGAAGTAACCTGTCCATCCGCCAGCTACGGCCGCTGTTGTTACAACATATACAGATAGTAACGTCCATCCCATTAAATGGGCTACAAACTCACCAATTGTTGCATAAGAATATGTGTATACACTACCTGAAACAGGAAGTGTCGAAGCAACTTCCGCATAACATAATGCTGCAAATCCACAAACAATTGCTGCAATCATAAATGAAAAAATAACTGCTGGACCAGCATCTCTTGCTGCCACTAATCCAGTTAATACAAGAACTCCTGTACCGATTATCGCACCAATCCCTAGCATTGTTAGGTCAAATGCCCCTAGTGTTTTCGTCAAAGTTTTACTTTGACTTTCCCCTAACAGTTGCGTAACGGATTTCTTTTTAAATAGGTTGGCCACGATGTATGCCCCCTTTGACTAAGAAGAGCTAAGAGGTCTTCTCTCTTAGCTCTTATCATGTTGTATTAAATATTGTTCGATTTTTAGTTTGTATTATGCTTCAATTAGCAAGATACAGTTTCTGCTTCTAATAATTCTTTTGCACCTTTGTATTCTACACCGTGAGCTTCTGCAACTGCTTCGAATGTTACATAACCAGCTAATGTATTAATACCTTTTAATAATGCAGAGTTGCCTAGGCAAGCTTCTTTGTAGCCTTTGTTTGCAATTTGTACTGCGTATGGTACTGTTACGTTTGTTAATGCAAGAGTTGATGTACGTGGAACCGCACCTGGCATGTTTGCAACTGCATAATGAACAACGCCGTGTTTTTCATAAGTTGGGTTATCATGAGTTGTAATACGATCAGTTGTCTCGAAAATACCACCTTGGTCAATTGCGATATCTACTACAACAGAACCTGGTTCCATTGATTTAATCATTTCTTCTGTTACAAGTTTTGGCGCTTTTGCACCTGGAATTAATACCGCACCGATTACAAGATCAGACTCTTTTACAGCTTCTGCGATGTTGTAAGGGTTAGACATTAGAGTTTTCACTTGGTTACCGAAAATGTCATCTAATTGACGAAGACGTTCTGCACTTAAGTCGATGATTGTTACATCCGCACCTAGTCCAACTGCAATTTTAGCAGCATTTGTACCAGCTTGTCCACCACCGATAATTGTTACTTTACCACGTTTTACTCCTGGAACGCCTGCAAGCAAGATACCTTTGCCGCCTTTGTTTTTCTCAAGGAATTGTGCACCAATTTGTGCAGACATACGACCAGCTACTTCACTCATAGGTGCAAGTAATGGTAAAGAACGGTTTTCTAATTGTACTGTTTCATAAGCAATTGAAACAACTTTCTTTTCAATTAATGCTTTTGTTAATTCTGGTTCTGGAGCTAAGTGTAAGTATGTGAATAAGATTAAACCTTCGCTAAAGTGCTTGTATTCGCTTTCAATTGGTTCCTTAACTTTCATTACCATATCCATGTTCCAAGCTTCTTCAGCTGTATCAACGATTTTTGCACCTGCTTCAACGTACTCAGCATCTGTAAAACCAGATCCTATACCTGCACCCTTTTGAATGAATACTTCGTGATTGTTACGAACTAAATGTACAACACCAGCTGGTGTCATTGCCACACGGTTTTCGTTGTTTTTAATTTCTGTTGGTACCCCAATACGCATAATGAAATGCCCCCTTATAATTAACAGAAAAAAGGAATTCTTTTTTCTTTTTTTAATAATTAATAACTTATGTCCTTATTCTAGCATAACTTAAAAGTTATGAAAACGCTAACATACTAGATTTTAAAAGTTTTTATATTTTGAATAGTGTAAATATAAAGAACTTTATTTTTCAGGGGGATTTCTCATATTCCGTTTATCTATCACTCTCTTTTTATTATAGACTTTGCAATCCAACGTTAATCTTTTATTATTTGACAATAATATAACAATGTGAAAAAACAATACAAACCGCATACATATGCAATTAAAATCCCCTGTAACATTTTAGAAGTATATTCTTTTTTATATAAATCCATTTTAATTTTTCAACATATAAATGACTGCTATGAAGAGAAGAAGGTGACTTTACACTCGGTTGTTCTTGGCATGGGATAGGATAGGAAAAGAATTTGACCGCTTCTATGCATGGCCGAATGCTCTCGTCCACCTAAAAAGAAAGGAGGTTTTCATGTCATTTTTTCAACTTGTATTTATATAAAACAAACCTGTTAAAGGAGTTCATCAACAACAAAGGCCTATCCCTGTTTCGGATAAGCCCAATGAAATTTATTCCATCAAAGTGTTGATGACTTAATAATGAAATAATCTATAAAACAATTCGTTTTTCAGTTTCTGTGTCAAAATAATGGACTTTGTCCATATTCAAGGCTAGATCCATCTCAGATTGACTATGCACATCAACCGAGGAGTTAACACGCGCAACAAAGGATTGACCATTGATGTTGGAATAAAGATATGTTTCTGATCCCATTAATTCTGATACATCAATCGTTACCGTTATCTTTGTATTATACGTTAAATCTAAAAGCGCTTTCCCATAATAAAAGTCTTCTGGACGTATTCCTATAATGATTTCTTTATTAACATACCCTTTGTCTCGTAAGCTTTTCATCTTCTCTTCTGGAACTTCAATTTTCCATTTATCAATCATAACAGCATTTTCTATTAATATTCCTTTGAAAAAATTCATTCCAGGAGAACCAATAAAGCCTCCGACAAATACATTCTCTGGTCTTTCATAGACCTCTTTAGGGGTACCGACTTGTTGGATGATACCATCCTTTAGCACAACTAAGCGTGTCGCCATTGTCATCGCTTCTATTTGATCATGCGTAACATATACAGTTGTTGTTTGCAGCTGTTGGTGTAACTTTGTAATCTCAGCACGCATTTGAACGCGTAGTTTCGCATCTAAATTTGATAACGGCTCGTCCATTAAGAAAACTTTTGCATTCCGAACAATCGCTCGACCTAATGCAACACGCTGACGTTGTCCACCTGAAAGTGCTTTTGGCTTTCGATCTAAATATTTTTCAAGCCCAAGGATCTGTGCTGCATGTTTCACACGTTGATCAATTTCCGTTTTCCTATATTTTCGCAACTTTAAGCCGAACGCCATATTATCATAAACTGTCATATGCGGATAAAGAGCATAGTTTTGAAAAACCATTGCGATATCTCGATCTTTCGGTGTCACATCATTTACACGCTCTCTATCAATATAAAAGTCTCCCTCTGAAATTTCCTCAAGTCCTGCAATCATACGTAATGTCGTCGATTTCCCACACCCTGAAGGCCCAACCAAAACAATAAATTCTCCATCATTTACTTCTAGATTAAAATCTTTTACGATTGTCACATCATGATCATATTTCTTATAAATATTTTTGAATAATAGCTGAGCCATAATTGCCTCCTATAATTTGAGCTATTTTAAAGATACTGCTATCGACAATATTGATCACACCGTTGTTTTATAAAATTTCGGAAATATCCTTCATACTGTCTAAAATATAATCTGCTTCTCCTTCTAAATCTTCCTTCTTACTCGCACCTGACAGGACGCCCACTACTTTAATGTTGCTATTTCTTGCAAATCTAACGTCTGTTAATGTATCACCTACCATAAACACATCTTCTTCAGCCAGTGAAAATTTTTCTTTGAACATATGATAAAAATCACTTTCAGGTTTTGTTTTATTAACGCCATCATCTGCACCTAAAAAATCTACATAATCATATAATCCTGTCATTTTAAGTGAATGAATGGCTGCATCAACGTCGTCTGCTGTAACAACCCCAATTACATATTCATGGTCTTTTAAATATTTCAATGTTTCCTTTGCACCTTCCACTTCTGTAAATACGAGATCATCTGCTGTAGAGTGTTTTTTAAATAATACACATACATCATGAATAAAGCTCTCTTTATCCAAGTTTTGATTTTCTAATAACGAAAACCATGCAGCCGCAATAAAGTAATTTGTTCGACAAGCTAGTAAACTTGTACTCTCAAAATCGTTATCACTCATACCAATAATCTTTAGGTAGTCATTTCGTTTACTCTTTTCATTTGGATACATTTGAAATATATCATCTAGCACACAATGAACAATTTTGTACCAGACAGAGTCTAGCTGTATTAGTGTTCCATCTTTATCAAAAATAATTCCTTTATTCACCTTCTAATCCCCCTAAAACTTCATGCCATGTTTTAATATTCTTATGCCTAACGTTATTATGAATAGGATTTATAAACGCTACTAATTCATTATCTTCCCAACCCTCAACTCTGGCATATGCTCTTTCATTTAAATAAAAGTCAAAGGTTACATGGCTGCCAAATTCTTTTTCGATAATTTGGCCATCCACAATCAACCTCCACTCACAAGGCTTATCTGTATGAATGTTGTAATGAATATTTCCTTTAGCCCCATCACCGACATAAATGGTTTCACCTTCGTTTTGAATATCTATCTCTAACTTCCTAAATCGAGAAAAATAAATTCTGCCTCTTTGAATAGCATCCTTTAAATTTTTAATAGATAAACCATTACATAATACATACGTTCCTGGGTCGCCATAAATCGATGGATCTTTAGATCCTGGGAACGTTTTAGATGGATGTAAATGAGAATCACTTCCTCCTATCCCCCAGATTTTAAGACCATTTAACCACATTTGATCGAAGAACTTTAAAGCTTCTAAAGTAGAAGGTTTGCTTTTTTTATAAGTCGGATCACACATGATTTCCATTGTATGAACATTTTCTAAGTTAATATCAATTTGGTTCGCCCAAGGCTTCATAAACGGATGATTCACGCTAATTAAATAACCTTTTTCTTTCATGAGAGCAAATAGTTCATTCATACTTTTCGCGTAAAACGATCCATCGAGACACTCTGTAAAATTAATATATTCTTTCATACCGAACATATTGTAATGACCGTACGGAGTTGTAAGTTCCATAGATGGTATGATTAATGTGCTTCCTTTTTGATACGATGGCATGACAATGTTGTGTTCCGTCGCATATAGAAAATCCAACTCTTGTTTTTCACATACGCTCATTGCCAGTTCGTCATCTATCTCGCCATCCGTTACATTTGTATGGACATGAAAATCTCCTTTGTACCAACGATGCTCTTCATTCACTACTTTTTCAAAATCGCTTTCATGAATAAAGACATTTTCTTTGCAAAAATATTCTCGGTTATATTCTCGTTCTAACTCACCATTCACTGCTATATTTACTGTATAGTCAACTTTTCTTCCAGCAAACTTTACTGCTTTATTTGCACAATGAGGGATATATACTACTTCTAATTCCCAATTTCCAGGCGGTATTTCGCCGCCAACGCAACCAGCTGAACAAAACTTTGGATTTGTTGCAACAACTAGTTTTTCGTCAACAATTGGTGTTTGATACTGTATACGCACATAACCTTTAGAGTCTCTCAAAATTAATAAAAGCGGAATTTTCCGACTGACTCCTTGATTGATCGTTAATGTGAAATTGACAATATCGGTTACATCCATTAGAAAAGAATGTTTATTTTTTACGAATGGAGAAAGAGTCATCGTACCTTTCATTTCAATCATGATTCCCACACCTTTTTTTATATTTTAATGATAGAATCATAGAGGCACTTCTTCGTTCAAAAGCACCTCACATTTCTCTTCAAAGTAATATTATTTCTTCTTTTTCAACGCTTTATCTAATTCTTCCTGGGCAACCTTAGCTGCTTCATCTAATGCTTTTTTTGCAGGGACTCCTTCAATTTCTACTTTATCCTTCGCTACATTTAATGCGTCATTGATTTTACCACCTGTTGGATCGACAAATGGTGCAACTCCGTATTGATTTGCTTGCTCTAATGGAACTAATGCTTGTGGTTGTCTTTTTACAAATTCAGCATAAGGCTCATACTCTGTTACATTGTTACGAACAGGGATATAGCCTGTTGCCATTGACCATTCAGCCGTTTTCTCAGTACTTGTCGCAAATTTCATAAAGTCATATGCACCTTTTGCTACTTCTGGATCAACATTTCTCGTTAATGTGAATAAATACGTTTCTAATTTTGGTGCTGGTTTATGATCACCCCAAGCTGGTTGTGGTAATGCCCCAAATGTATTCAGGCGTTCTTCCTCATTCATTCCTTTACCTAACGATTTAAAAACAAATCCTTGGTCACCAGATGAACCTGTAAATCCTAACGTTCTACCTTCAACAAGATCAATTATTGTTTTATCCCAATATTCCCATCCAGTTCCGCCTGAATGAATATTCATAATTTTATCTTCGTGAAGCCATGTACGGAATTTTCCCCATACTGTAACCCAAGTTTCATCGTTAATTAATACTTTTGTTCCATCTTCACTTAATACATTTCCGCCAGCACTGCGAACCGCGTCAATTAAGTTGGACGTACCCCACATTGGCATCCAACCTGTGTATGTGACATTACCATTTGCGTCATGTTTTGCTACTTTTTTCGCTACTTTTTCTACGCCTTCCCACGTCTTTAAATCTTCAGCAGTAAAACCATTCTCCGCTAACACTTTTTTGTTGTAATAAAAAACTTGAGTTGTACCGTAAAAAGGAATTCCATATAATTTCCCATCAATTGTTGCTTGATCCATAAAACCTTTTCCATACTCTTCTTTTTTTAATTCATTATCTTTTTTAACATATTCATCTATAGGTACAATTAACTTTTTCTTAGCATATTCTTGAATGACGTCTGAACCTAACAATGCAATTGCTTCTTGGTTATTCGCTGCAAATCCACTTTGAAGTTTTTGATAAGACTCATCATAGTTACCAGCTTTCGTCGTCTTCACTACATATTTGTCCTGACTTTTATTGTATTCCTCCACAATCTTATCTACACGATCTGCAAGAGAACCACCTACTCCATTAATAAATGGGACAACAATCTTATCCCCTTCTTTACTTGCTTTAACAGTACTTCCTTTTCCGCCTGAACAGCCTGCAAGTGCACTAACAAACAATGACAAAATTGTTAGAAGCATGAATAATTTTCTCATCCCAAATGTCTCCTTTATATTTAGTTAACCTTTTATTCCTGAATCAGTAACGCCTGAGAGGAACCATTTTTGTAAAACTAAAAATACGAGTAAGAGTGGCACCGTCGCGATTGTGCTTGCAACCATAATGTGTGACCAATCTCGGCCTAAGGAACTATTAATGAAATAATCAGCAATTCCGTTAGTAATTAACTTTTGTGTATTATCTTTCAATATAAGAGCTGGCCAGATGTAATTATTATAATTACCAATAAATGTGACCAATCCTAGTGTTACAAATGATGATCGTGTCATTGGAAAAACAATCTTCCAAAGAATACTCCAATCACTTGCTCCATCAATTTTGGCTGCTTCTACTGTTTCATAACCAATCTTGTGGAATGATTGTTTTAAATAGAAAATACCGAATACACTAACAGCCATAGAAATGATGTATCCAAAATGCGAATTAAGCAACCCAAAATTTCCTAACATCACATATACAGGAACATACGATACAGCTCCAGGAATCATATAGGTTGCCATGACGATACTAAACGTTAAGTTCTTCCCTTTGAACTTATAAAATGCCAACATATAAGCAAAGAGTGCAGACGAAACAAGTACATATATCGTAATAATGAAAGAGGTATAAAAACTATTAAATAAATACGTGTTAAATGGAAGAATTTCTAATACTTGACGATAATTTTCCCAGTGAAATTCCTTAGGCCAGAAGCTTCCTTGTAATACTTCACTGGATGTTTTAAACGAACCAAGTACCATCCATATGAATGGAAAGACAAACAGGATACTTGATAAAGCTAAAAAGAGATGCTTTATGATTAATGGAGCTTTTTTCATATTATTCATCTTAATAGTTCACCCACTTGTCACCTATTATCTTGTTTATAACAGATAGTAGAATTGTAATGATTAATATAATAAATGCGATTGCCGTTGCAGAGCCCATATCGAACTGTTCAAACGCTTGTTGGAAGAATAAATAAAGTAACGTCCGCGTCGATCCACTAGGTCCACCTTGTGTTAAGATTTTAATTTGATCGTAAGCCTGCACCGAAGAAATTGTATTGACAACAACTAGAAAGAAAGTTGTCGGTGAAACCATCGGTAGTGTTACATATCGGAATTTCTGCCATGAATTCGCTCCATCAATACTAGCCGCTTCATACAAGCTCTCTGGTACTTTCTCTAGTGCACCAATATAGAAAAGCATCGTCCATCCAACTAATTTCCATACTGTTACAATAATGACTGCTAACATCGCTGTCTCACTACTCTTCAGCCAATCCAAACCTGGTATCCCGAAAAAAACTAGTACCTCATTAATAACTCCAAATTTAGGTTCATATAAAAGCGACCATACAATCGATACAGCTACTGTTGGTGTTACCCAAGGTGAAAAAATCAATAATTGATAAATTGCAGAACCTTTGAATTTTTTTCGGAAGAACAATGCGAAACCCAAACCTAATGCAATCGTTGGAATAACTGTCCCAATTCCGAAATAAAGAGTGTTTAACAATGCCTGTATAAAAGAATCCTGTGTAAACAAATTAAAATAGTTATCTAAACCAACAAAATTAAAGTCATTTGTCATGAAATCCCAGTCTGTAAAACTAATACCTAAACTAATTAAATTCGGAACAATCCAAAATAATATTAGAGGTATTCCAACCGGTAATAAAAAGAACACAGCTTTTGATAATTTTATTTGCATTCTTGTCACCTCCTAATTCATATTGTACGAGCACATTATTAACGCAATATTGTTATTATGTTAACGAATTGTAAAAACAACATATCAACAACATAAAACAACACATTAACAAAAAAGACTATTTCTCATGTCACTAAGAAATAGTCTACTTTAAGATTTTCTTTCTATACTGTTATTACTTCAACCCCTTTACTTATTAGGACGTTTTGCCATACTTCATCAAGTTTAGCATTTGTATATAGTGCATCTATATCATCAAAATTTCCACTTTTATAAAACTTTGTTAAATTAAACTTTGACTCATCTATCATCATCACAACTTGTTTTGCATTTTTCTTTAACTGCTGAAAAACTTGTGCGTCTTCAATATATGAACATGTCAGTTCTTTTTCTAAAGAAACTCCATCACACGAAGCAAATAATTTATTAACAGTGAAGTGGTCAAGATAGTTTAGCATCATGTCTCCAGACAATGCTAATGAATTGGAATTTAGCATTCCACCAAAGACTATTAATTTACAATCAAATGAATCATACTGTTCTTTAAGCTCAATAACTTTATTAACAGCTGGTATCGAGTTTGTTAGGATCGTCAAATTCTTTTTATCATGTATAAAATCCAAGACTTGCATCGTAGTCGTTCCAATTTCAATTGCAATAATATCATTATTTTCTACCAATTTACTTGCTTCCATAGCAATCTTTCGTTTTTCTTCAATATTCTCAGATCGACGTTTGTCAAAGTAAAATTCAATAGTATGATCTTTTTTCTTAACTGCACCACCGTGTATTTTCGTAAGCTTCCCTTCCTTATGCATCATATCTAAATCTCTTCGTATTGTTTCTGTCGTAACATTTAACGCCTTGGCTAAGTCATTTACCATCACTCGATTGTATTTTTCTAGCTCATCCAGTATGTGTTTTCTTCGTTCAAATTGTGTATAGGATTTCATTTCATTAACACCTCTTCGTATTACACAAAATATATATAGTTTTAAAGACCCTTATAAAGGCTAGAGTGATACCTTTAAAATCACACCATTTCCAGCAGTATTAAACAATTATCTTTCTTCGATCCATCTTTACTCATTTACTTAAAGTATAGTGTAACTAGTCAGCAATTTCATCTAAAAGGCAAATTGTATAGTTTGAGGATTTTTCGTGTATACTTCAGATTAGCAATTTCCCCCACAAAATTCGCAAACTATTTCATTTTATTAATCTTCATTTTTCGCATTTCTATTTTTATTATATCCCTTCAAAAGGAATGCTGACTTTATATTTTTATATAATAATATAAAAATGTAAAAACCAACACAAAGTGCATATATATATGCACTTTAAATTCCCTATAACATTTTAGAAGTATATTCTTTTTATATAAAGCGAAACTTCCATCACCAATCGGGCTTTTACGAGCAGTTTCCCCCCAGCCCTCTTCCTCGCTTTTCTCTGAATCTTGAGCTGGGTATTACTGCCCGTTAATGCGGGATAAATCCATTTTGATTTTCCGACATATAAGTTACGGCTATGAAACTAAAAAGAGATCTCCATTTGTTTTATCCTTTTGGTTTCACACGACATGAGGCTAAAAAAGTCTCTGACCGCTTCTATGCATAGCCGAATGCCCTCCTCTCCCACCTAAAAATTAGATTTTATGTCGGTTTTTCAATTTGTACTTATATAATAAAAATAGCTACCGATATTTAACCGGCAGCTGGATAACCTATGAATAACTTTGAAAATAAATCTTCCGTTGTTTCTGTAATCTTATCAAACACATCTGTTTCACTTTCTTCTTGCTCTTTCATTATTTTAACGGCTTCTTGTGCATCCACAGGGTAGTCTGTAACAATCCCATCGACATTAAGCTTATAATATTTTTTAAAGCTTTCCATATCATTTACAGTCCATACATAAATTGGCTTATTTAACTTTCGTGCTGCTTTTACTAAGCTTTTATTTAACATATATTCTTCTGCAACATAAAAATCTGCTTGAACGTATTTTAAATTTGCTCTACTTGCATATAAAATATATCCTACCTTTATGTTTGGATTTGCACGTTTAAATTCTTTAATGAGCGGATAATGCAATGTTTGAATGACACATTGTTTTTCAAAGTCATTTTCCTTTATTGTTTTCAATACTTTCTTTACAAAATCTTTTTCATTTCCGTGCAATTTCACTTCTATATTGAGTTTTATCTTGTTTTTCGCAAGCTTAATCATCTCATCAAGTGTACTAATTCTTCCCGTGAATCCATCTTGATGAAGAGTAAGCTTTCGAAGCTCATCCATCGTCAAATCCGATACTTGTACATTGGCATTTGCAAGACGCTTTAAGTTCAAATCATGTATCACTGCCAATTCACCATCTTTTGTTTGCAACACATCAATTTCAGCATACTCTGCTTTTGCATCAATCGCACCTTGCAAGGCCTCTTTCGTATTCTCTACTCCTTTGGAAACATATCCACGATGCGCCATAATAACGGGTTCTTTATATGAATTCGTAATAAACGTCACAATAAAAGCAACAACCACGCCCACGGTGAAAATACCAACAATATATACACCAATAAACTTCAAACGATGCTTTTTAAAAAAACATTTATCTGCTTTTGTTTTGGAATAATCTAAGCCTTCTTCTAATAAAACATCTTCAACTGGAACCTTTTGTAAATAAAGTCTTGTCAATGCCATAATATAAAACGGCGTTACAATAAAACTAAATAAATATAATGTACTCGTCAAAAATACAGATAGGGTAGATTCCGCTAATAAAGCAAATGTTCCTTTTGGATTCGTAAATTCATACACGCACCATAAAAGTAATAAGTACAGACCCATAAATAAAACGAACATAATCCCTATCGAGATAAAAAGTCCGACTAAAAAGAATAAGACTTTAAACAAACTTTCTTTTACCAACTTTGCACTCTTACGTGCAGCTGTGCGAAATGGTTTTTCTTCTAAAACAATAATAGGAAAAACAAAAATCCATCTCAAATTTAAATACGCAACTACAGCAAAAAAGGTATAATACCCTACTTGCCCCATTGTCGTTTTAAACAATTCTCCTGTAATAAAATTAGGAATTTGAATTTCAGGGATTAGTGCAGATTTATAACCGACGCTTAAAAGAGGTAACAAGATTACCGCATACAAAATAAATCCTGGTAAACAATATGTGAAAAGAGAAGGTAAATACGTTACCGTTTTATACAGAATCGGACGCAATTTTACCCTTTGTCGTTTATGTGCAAAATACGAAATAATGATAAGTACCGCAAATTCCGTAAAAATGAGAAAAAGTGCCAATATCGATAAAATGAAAATAGCTGCGATACCATATGGAGTTTTCAAAAAAGCTAGCAATTCATCGTTTGTTGCATTTGCATAGCCGCCCCAATACAACAACTTATTAAAAATCATACCGAATAACGGTATAAATACAATGGCTGCTAATAGTTTATAAACAAGCTGAAACGCCAACACATTCCAAAAAGCAAATTGTACTGTTTGAAAGGAATGTTTCATGACTCCTGGTATAGATAGTCTTTTACGGTGTAGCATAAATCCCTCCAAATTCTAACACTATATTTGAGATGGATTCCATATTTCTATTTCAAATCCATCTTTTTTATAATAATATATTCCGCTTAATATGAACACTCTTATACATCCAAAAAAGAGTGACAGGCACACCCCCATCACTCTTTCTCATTTTCACCACACTATTGACGGTCAGTAAGACCCCCACTGACTAAAATTTCACCTTATTTTTTCTCTAATCCTTGTCCAAATGCTTTTAAAAAGCTAAATCCAAAAGTAATGGCTCTGTTAATATCCGGGTCTTTTAATACTTTAAAGAAGTCCATAACCTTTGTTTTCTTACCCTTTTTTAATTCGTCTGTTGCAAATTGTAATCCTGTAACTAAACTCGATGTCACCTGTTTTGTTACTTCTGGATCAACAGAAGATAGCGCTTCTCCTGCCCCCATCATATTATTTAATGCATTTTTTACCGGTTCACGATTTAATTGCTCAACAGCAATTTTAGAAACATCTTCTTTTGCAGCAAGCAAACTAATTGCTGCATCTAATATGCCAGCTTGTTGCAACTGTGCTAACAATTGCATCGTCTCTTCTACCGCTTCACGATTCTCAGCTAATTGGGTTAGCAGTTCATCTGATAACTGTTGTTTCTTTTCTGCTTCTGTAATGACCTTTTTCTGAATCAATGTAATTTCTTTTGCCACGTTCTTCGCCCCCTAGTTCTGATCCACAAGTGATACGTACTGCTTTCTCTGCCATTTCTGCTGAATTTCAACACCATTTTGCGGATGACGCTTTTTATCTCTTGGGTTTGAAGCAGGAAGTGGACGATTTCCTTTTTCACGTAGTACACGCATTTTCACCATCGTTTGTTTATAAGCCGGTGTACACGTATATAGGTCTGTCGCTGTTCCTGTTAAAATATTAATCGCTTCTTCATTTACTGTCGCATGCATCGGTAAATATAACTCGTTTCCAGTCACACGATCTGTAATAAGTGCCTGTACTTTGATTTTCCCAAACGGTGATGTCAGTTCTACAAGGCCACCATCTTTCACATTCCGCTCAGTAGCAAGCTCAGGCGAAATCTCAACAAACACCTCAGAAATTTTGGATAGAATCCCCACTGATTTATTTGTCATATTTCCTTCATGGAAATGTTCTAACATACGACCATTATTTAATAATAAATCGTAGTCTTCTGGCGCTACAACTGGCGGCACCCATTCATCTAGTGAAAGACGGGCTTTTTTATCAGGGAAATTAAAACCATCGACATATAATAACGGTGTATCACTACCGTCATGACTTCCCCAGCATAAACTGTTCCATCCTTCTAAACGATCATATGTTGCTTGTGAATAGAGCGGCGCAAGTGATGCAATTTCATCCATAATTTCACTTGGGTTCTCATAATTCCAATCCCCACCAAGTACACGTGCTACTTTTTGTAAAATCCACCAGTCTGGTTTAGAATCACCAAGCGGTTTCATAACTTCATATAAACGTTGAATACGGCGCTCTGTATTTGTAAATGTTCCCTCTTTTTCTAAACTTGGTGCTGCTGGTAAAATAACATCCGCAAAGCGCGCTGTTTTTGATAAGAACATATCTTGAACAACAAGGAAATCAAGATTTGCTAAAATATGCTGTACATGATTTGCATTTGAATCTACTAAAGCCATTTCTTCTCCCATAACATACATACCACGCAATTTTCCTTCTTCTGCTGCAAGTAGCATCGCAATGTTATTTAGCCCTGGCTCTTTCGGAATCGTAGTTCCATATGCTTTTTCAAATTTCGCACGCATTGCATCATCCGATACCGCTTGATAACCTGGAAGCCAGTTTGGTAATGTTGCCATATCACAAGCACCTTGTACATTATTATGTCCGCGGAGTGGATATGCACCTGCACCCGGGCGACGATAGTTACCTGTTACAAGAAGTAAGTTTGAAATCGCTGCAGATGTTGTACTTCCTCCTGTATTTTGTGTAACACCCATACCCCAAAGTATACAAGTACCATCTGCTTCATATACCATACGAGCCATTTCTTTTAATGTATCTTTAGAAATACCTGTAATACTTTCCGTATAATCAAGTGTATATTTTTCTAACATCTTGCTATATTCATCAAAATTCTTCACATTTTCATCTAAGAATTTTTTATCATGCCAATCTTGATCAATAATATATTTTGTTACACCAGCAAGCCATACATAGTCAGTTCCTTGGCGCGGATGAACAAACAGATCAGCACGCTCTGCCATTTCATGTTTGCGAAGGTCCGCTACAATTAGTTTTTGTTCATGCAATTTGTGAGCACGTTTTACACGTGTTGCAAGTACTGGATGTCCCTCTGTCGGGTTTGCACCGACAACAATGACTAGTCCTGCCTCAGCAATATCTTTCACTGTCCCAGCGTCACCGCCCATACCAACAGTTTTAAATAAACCATCTGTTGCTGGCGATTGACAGTAACGAGAACAGTTATCCACATTATTTGTTCCATATATTTGACGAGCTAACTTTTGCATTAAATAGTTTTCTTCATTTGTTACTTTTGAAGAAGAGATAAAGCCAAATGCATCACTACCATGTTCCGATTTAATATGTTGCATATTGGACGCAACAACTTCTAATGCTTCTTCCCATGATGCTTCAACGAACATATCCCCTTGACGAATCAAAGGCTTCGTAATACGGTCTTCACTGTTTACAAAGTCCCATCCGAACTTTCCTTTCACACATGTAGAAATTCCGTTTACTGGTGCGTCTGATACAGGTTGTACTTTTAAAATTTGACGATCCTTCGTCCACACTTCAAACGAACAGCCTACACCGCAAAATGTACAAACTGTTTTCGTCTTATTAATCTTCGTTGCACGCATTGCAGATTCAACTTCTGAAACTGCTAAAATACTACTATATCCAGGTTCTACATCCTTTACAAAATCAATCATTGGGTCTAAAACATTTGGTTTCAATCCAGTCATGAATCCAGCTTCCCCAAGCATAGATTTTTCCATTAATGCGTTACAAGGGCAAACTGTTACACATTGTCCGCAACTAACACAAGAGGAATCGTTAATACTCACCCCATTATCCCAAATAACACGCGGACGATCTAAACTCCAATCAATCGATAATGTTTCGTTTACTTGTAAATTCTGACATACTTCTACACATTGTCCACAAGCAATACATTGATTGGGATCGTAACGATAAAATGGATGAGTCATATCCACTTCTTTTGCACTAACTTTCGGTTCATATGGATATTTCTGCTCTTCAATTCCCATCATATGTACCGTATTATGGACTTTACAGTTCCCGTTATTATTATCACATACTGTACAATACAATAAATGATTCTCTAATATTCGATCCATCGCTTCCGTTTGTGCTTCTTTTGCACGCGCTGATTGTCTTTCGATATGCATACCATTTTCTAATTTCGTTGAACAAGCACGCATTAATTTTCCATCCACTTCTACAATACATGTATCACAAGTTTGAATTGGATCAACCTCTGGTACGTGACAAATTTGTGGGTGCTCTAAATTACTTTCGTTAAATAATTGCAGTATCGTCTTTTCACCAGATGAAAGAAATTCCTTTCCATCTACGGTTACACGAACCGTTTGTTCTGCCATAGTTTCCCCTCTCCTTACAACTAACTGTACAATATAGTTTTGAATCCGTTTTCAAAACTATATTGCTATACATTTTTTGAAACGCTCTGTTGAAATCCTATCTTAGAAGTCGATTCTTGATGCTATAAGGTATAAAAAATGACACTATTCTACTACTCTATTATATCTTACATATACAATAATAACCAAATAATATATAGAAACTGAAAAATAAACATAAAACCTGTCTTTTTAGATGGGAGAAAGCATCCGGCCATGCATAGAAGCAGTCAGTTTCTTTTCCTGCCCCATGCCAAGTGAAAACAAAGAGAGAAAACAAGTAGCCGTCATCTTTTCTCTTCCTAGCAGCGACTTATATGTCGAAAAATCAAAATGGATTTATATAGATAACAGATGCTTTTATTTTTTCAATGTTTTATGATGAATAGGAAGAAAAATACATACGAAGGGGAAAATAGTATGGAGCCTGTCCAAGAAACATATAAAATGATACGTTATCAAGGAGGAGCCTTTTCCGAACGAGAAGATGAAGTTGTTACAGAATCCCCTGTAACAATTAAATTAAACGGGGAAGAATATGTAACAGTTGTATGCACTCCAAATTATATTGAAGATATGGTAATAGGTTTTTTAATTTCTGAAGGAATTATTGCTTCTTATGAGAACATTGATGAATTATGGATACAAAAAGACAAAGGGGTTGTCCATGTAAAAACATCACAAATCAATCCACTCTATCAAACGCTATATAACAAACGATATGTCACTTCTTGTTGCGGCAAAAGTAGACAAGGGTTTGTTTTTGTAAACGATGCAGCAAAAGCAAAAACTTTACATGATATACATGTAACAATTACTCCAGAAGAATGCTTTCATTTAATGAATACCTTACAGCGATCTTCCACTACGTTTCGTCAAACAGGCGGGGTCCATAATACCGCCCTGTGCGATCGAAATACCGTTCTCATATCAAGAATGGATATTGGACGACACAACGCATTAGATAAAATCTATGGCCATTGTTTACGCAATCATATCCCCATTAAAGGGAAAATTATTGTATTTAGTGGCCGAATTTCATCTGAAATTTTGCTAAAAGTTTCTAAAATCGGTTGCGAAATTGTTCTTTCTAAATCAGCTCCCACAAAATTAGCATTACAGCTCGCTCATGATTTAGGCATTACGGTAGTTGGGTTTATTCGTAATGACTCCTGTAATATTTATACTCATCCAGAACGAGTTGAAGGATATATACCAGAAACAAAATGATTCCTGCTAAAGGGATCGTTTTTTTAGTTATAAAAATGTAATATATTTATTTGTTGAATAGTTAATAAAGTTAATATATAATTTCATTACATAAAGTGAATTACTAAAAAACAAATGAAGACACCTGTCTTCCTCGCATATATCTTCTTATTCTTTTACAAATTAAGAAAGAATACGTACAGAATATGTTTATGAATACACAGTAGATGTTCTATCAATATAATCATCAGACCCTTACGGATTACAAATTTCTTCTTTAAATATTAAAGCAGATTATTTATTTTCCTATAAAGCAGGATAAACTGAGGAGGTTACAGCTATGGAAATTCGTTTATTAACAAAAGAGGATGCAAAAATTTATTTAAAAGTGTGTATGGAAGGATTAACACAAAATCCGGAAGCCTTTAGTTCCTCTTATGAAGATGTATTAAAACATGAGGATCCTATTGCTGCAATGGCAAAACGGTTAGATAACCCTAATAAATATACAATTGGTGTCTTTAAAGATAATGATTTAATTGGAATTGCTACATTAGAAACAAAGTCATTTATTAAACAAGAACATAAAGCAAAAATCGGCTCTGTTTATGTCTCTCCAAAAGCTCGTGGTCTTGGAGCTGGACGTGCATTAATAAAAGCTATTATTGAAAATGCATATAAACTACATGTTGAACAGCTCATGCTTGATGTTGTTATGGGAAATGAAGCTGCGAAAAAATTATACGAATCGCTTGGCTTCCAAACGTATGGCGTACAAGAACGTGCCTTAAAGCACAATGGACAGTATTGGGATGAAGAACATATGGTTTTATTTTTAAATGACTAATTGTATAGCATCAATTTATATAAAAAACACCTTTCGATAAAGGTGTTTTTTCTTACAACAATGTAATGTTCCCGTCATCTTATTGAATGGTTCTATTCCCTCCTCTTCGCTATACTAAAAGTACGAAATCACAACAAAAAGACATGAGAGATGAAAAAATAATAGAAGTAATAGAATGAAATCAGTAATTGGAGGAATAACAGATATGAAACAGCACAAACATCTTATTTTGTTCATTTTTGGTACAATAATCGTCACTTCAGGATTAGCAATTCTTCCTTGGTTTATTGTATAAAGCTTCTATCATTTTTTGATTCCTTCCTATACAAAAATCCCCTGTACATAGCATACAGGGGATTTTTACGTACAAATAAAAAAGCTCATTGTTTCTCAAAATGAAACAATGAGCCTTTACATCTATTATAGAATTCCGAAAAATTTATTAGCACACGTCACAATAATTAGCATAGATACGGCAATACACATCACAATAGCATTGCGCTCTTGTTTATCTTTTTGTAAACGTTCTTCTTTTTTACTCACGTGTATAGTCCCCTTTATAACAATAAAAAAAGTGTGAGATAGGAGATTTTCCTTATCCGATGCGAGGTGAATACGAAATTCCTCACTATCTCACATACACAATAGAATGGAATTGTCATTTTATAAATAAAATGACATGACGTTATGTCGCAACATAGGGTATTTTGTGTCGCTACGCTTTCTATTATAAAAAAGAGTTGTGCAAAAGTAGTGCATTTTTTATGTCAATTGCCTTAGTAGAAAAAATACACTACAATTCAATCACGTAAACAGAGTTTTTTATTATTTTCATGTAAACTATACAAAGTAGAATGAATGTTTTGAGGTGCACAAGACTATGATTAAAATCTTATTAGTAGACGATGAAGAACGCATGTTGCGATTGTTAGATTTATTTTTGAGCCCACGTGGTTATTTTTGTATGAAAGCCAATTCAGGTATAGAAGCTCTTGAACTAATTCAACAAAAGAACTTCGATATCATTTTGTTAGATGTGATGATGCCCAATATGGATGGATGGGATACATGTTATCAAATCCGTCAAATCAGCAATGTTCCAATCATAATGTTAACAGCTCGTAATCAAAACTACGATATGGTAAAAGGACTTACAATGGGAGCCGATGATTATATTACAAAACCTTTTGACGAACAAGTACTAGTTGCACGAATTGAAGCTGTACTGCGCCGAACAAAAAAGGATGGTTTTATAAGCTTCAATGGCATTGAATGGGATAAAACAAAACATACTGTTACTGTTTACAGCGAGAAAATTCCCCTTACACCTATCGAGTTTTCATTACTAGGACTGTTTTTACAAAATACAAACCGAGCTTATAGCCGTGATGATTTAATTGAAAAAATATGGGGTTATCAAACAGATATTGAATATCGTACTGTTGACTCACATATTCGCAATATCCGTGATAAATTACGAAAAAAAGACTTTCCTGTTGAAAAATACTTAGAGACTATCTATAAAGTGGGATATAAGTGGAAAAGCGAATGAAAATAATAATGCGAAACTTTTCTAAGTGGGACATGACTCACCTCACACTTAGAATTAGTTAAACAACACGTGATAAAACTTTGGTCAGTGGTGAGATTTCTTCCGCTGGCCATTAATGTGAAATAAAGGTATGGTGAAAAAATGAACAAACTTTCGCTCAAAATTGGTACATATTTCTTAATATTAGCTTTATGTATTGAAACAATTGCCTTTGTATCTTGTCATACAAGTCTGGCGAACATGCGTATCGAGGAAGAAAAATCCGCCCTTTTAGAAAAAGGAAAGCGCTATAGTAACTTTATTTCAAGACGTTATGGGCCACGAACTTTTGAACATGCTGCAGCAATGGAATCACATTCTAATTCAGATACAAAGTTAGTCATAACAGACACTAATGGGCAAATCCTTTCCTCTTCTGATCCGGTAACACAGGAAATGAAAAAGCAACTTGCCTCCAAAATAAACTGTACTTCAATAGATGGAACTTTGGTTGAGAAAAATTGGAAAACATCGAAATTTATTTCAACAGCAACGCCAATTATCATTCATAGACAAATAGCTGGGTATGTACATATGTTTTTAGATACAGCCTTCTTAGAAAAAATGATTCTTCGTTTAACACGTCAATTTATTATTATTGGTATACTAACTCTTATTTTAACAACCATTTCTGTATTTATCTTTTCTCGTGTCATTACCGATCCTCTTATTAAAATGAAACGTGCAACAGAAAAAATGTTAAAGCTGAATAAACCAATTAAATTAGGAATTAAACGCAATGATGAACTCGGTAGTTTAGCAACAACAATTGAAGAATTATCCAGTGAATTAGCCTACATGAAAAAAGAAAGAAATGAATTTCTTGCAAGTGTAGCACACGAACTGCTCACACCACTCACATATATGAAAGGTTATGCGAAAGTTGCTAAAAGAGATTCTTTATCTAAAGAAGAACGTGAAGAATACCTACAAATTATCGAAGATGAAACCGATAGTGTAACAGGACTCGTTCAAGATTTATTCGATCTTGTTCAGCTAGAACAACATCAATTTATTATAAAAAAACAAAAAGTTCCACTCTTGCCTTTTCTAGAGCGCATGATTGAGAAAACAAAAACTACACTTGCTAAAAAACAAATGAAAATTAAGTTCTACTGTGTAGATAACCTCGATGTATGTATGGATGAACGCCGAATGGAACAAGTTATGCTAAATTTATTACACAACGCCTATCAGCATTCTTATGAACAATCAATTATTACTGTACACGCATCACAAAATGAGAATACTTTTTCTATAAGTGTGCAAGATGAAGGAGAAGGTATTCCACAGGAAGATATTCCACATATTTTTGATCGTTTTTATCGAGTTGATAAATCAAGAACTCGAGCTACAGGGGGGAAAGGAATCGGTCTAGCTGTTGCAAAAGAAATTGTTGAATTACACAGCGGCTCCATTCAAGTAAAAAGTAAGTTAAGAATTGGAACTGAATTTATTATTGAATTACCAATTGAATAATATGTACGTTAAATCACCAGTAGTGTCTTTACTTCAAAACTGCTGGTGATATTATATTAATAGCCAATATTTATTCGCAAATTATTAGTAAACACATTAAAATACTACTAGTACGAGCTGACCTTTTGAAATTATTCTTATTTCAATATAAAATGTAAATACAACTGTGAAAGGTTCGGAGGGTGATACGATTGGAAATCCATGTATTAACAAAACAAGAGGCAGAAATTTACTTAGAACTTCGTGTAGAAGGATTAAAACAAAATCCAGAGGCTTTTAGTTCTTCTTATGAAGATATTATTAATAAAGAATGCCCGATTGAGTATAAAGCACAGAAATTAGCACAAGATGAAAACTATACACTAGGTGCATTTAAAGACGGTAAATTAATCGGGGTTGCAACCTTGGAAACGAAACCATACGTAAAACAAGAACATAAAGCAAAGATCGGTTCAGTATATGTATCTCCAAAAGCGCGTGGGCTTGGAGCAGGAAAATCCCTCATTAAAGAGTGTATTGAACTTGCAAAAACATTAGAAGTAGAACAAGTTATGCTTGATGTTGTTGTCGGAAACGATGGTGCAAAAAAACTTTACGAATCATTAGGATTTAAAACATTTGGTGTACAAGAGCGCTCTTTAAAATATAACGGCCAGTACTGGGATGAAGAGCATATGGTTTTATTCTTAGATGAAGAAAACTAATAAAAAAGTCCTCAAGTATGAGGATTTTTTTATTACCATTTTACATTGCAAACCACGCATTATATAACAACTGAATTGCCTCTTCAATCTCTGCCTCTGATAAAATAGCAAATCCAAGTAAAACTGTATTTTTTGAAGTAGTCCCTTCTTTATAGTACATAGAAACTGGATATACTTTTATACTATTTTCAGCTGCTCTTTTTATTAATTCTTCTTCTTCTAACATTTCATTGTGAACCTTTAATAAGATATGTAAGCCAGAATCTTCTCCGATTACTTCCACCTTATTAGAAAAGTACCTTTCTATCGCTGAGACAAGAGCATCTCTCTTTTTCCGATAAACGACTCGCATCTTATGAATATGTTTTTCCCAATATCCTTCATTTAAAAACCTTCTAATGATTTCTTGATCGATTCTTGAAACACTTTGTGTATAAAATAAATATTGTGTTTGATACAACTCAATTAGCTGTTTAGGCAGCACCATGTAGCTCATACGTAATGATGGAAGCAATGCTTTTGAAAATGTTCCCATATAAATTACATTTCCCTCTGTATCAAGCCCTTGCAATGCTGGAATCGGCTTTCCAGAGTAACGAAACTCACTATCATAATCATCTTCGATAATATAACGTCCACGCTCCCCTTGTGCCCATTGTAATAGTTGCATCCTTCTTTTAATTGGCATAATCATTCCACACGGAAATTGATGAGATGGAGAAACGAACACAACATTTGCATTACTACCTTCTAAATCTGAAATACAAATCCCATCCTCATCAAGCGAGAGCATCTGAACATTTTCTTCTCCTTTCTCAAAGGTAACCAATTTCCGGTGATATCCTGGATTTTCAACTGCAAAATGACTTCCCTTTAGCAGCTGAAACAACATTCTTATTAAAAATTGTGTTCCGGCCCCTATTACAATTTGACTTGCTGAACATCTCACACCTCTTGATTCATATAAATATTTCGCCATCTCTTCACGCAAACTCGCTTCACCTTGGGGATGGCCAAGAAAGAGTAGATCCTTATTTTCTAGTTGCCATACCTCGTTTGAAATCTTCCGATAAACCGAGAATGGAAATGCATTTACATCTACACCTGTTTGTGTAAAATCATATTTATATTTCTGTTCCCTATGCAGTACTTCCTTAACAACTTCTCTTTTTTTCACTGTATGTATCATTTGTTCAATTTCACATACAAAATACCCCTTACGTGAAACTGATTCAATATATCCTTCTGCAAGAAGCTGTTCATATGCCGATTCCACTGTATTTTTACTTACCTCTAAATGCGCCGCTAACTTTCTTTTTGCTGGGAGCTTCGTCAAAGGAGGGATTTTTCCACTTCTTATTTCTGCTTTTATATACTCGTATAACTGTACATACAGTGGGATTTTTTCCTCCATATTCAAATTTGGTGTTAATTCTAACATGAAATCTGACCCCTTTATAAAATAAATTATTGATACTTTTTATAGTACCAGAAGTTATATATAATTCCTTCTATCATGTAAATTTTAAAAAATCAATCTTAGAAAGGAGCATCATGATGATGAACAATAACAGACGACTCGGCCTCATTATGATTATTACAGGAGCTACTTTATGGGGAGTATCAGGTCCGATGATTCAGTGGCTTTTTCAACATACTAAGGTATCATCTATCGATTTTTTAGTAATTCGCCTATTGCTTGCTGGGGTCTTTATTTTATGTTTCTTACTTACCAAAAAACAAAATATATTTCGTATTTGGCAACACCCACGCCATCTTTTACAACTTATCATTTTCTCTATTCTCGGGATGCTTGGCGCACAGTATGCTTTTATCGAAACAGTGCATATTAGCAACGCTGTTACCGCTACTCTATTTCAATTTTTAGGGCCAGTTCTCATTACTATTTATGTTGCAGTGCAACATAAAAAGCTTCCTTCCATTATGCAAGTATTGGCAATTGTCTCTGCCCTGACAGGAACATACTTTATCATTACAAATGGATCCGCCCAAAATATTGTCTTATCGAAAGAAGCGATTTTATTTGGGGTGTTAACAGCAATTGGTTTTGCCTTTTACACGCTGCACCCAGCTTCCCTTATTAAACAATGGGGGACGACTCTTATTATTGGCTGGGGTATGTTAATCGGGGGTCTTGCACTATTTATTTGTAATCGCTCCTTCGAATGGAAACAACTTTCACAAACCTTTACGTTGCAAACATTCTCTATGCTAATTCTAATCATTGTAAGTGGAACACTTTCTTTCCTTCTTTACATTGGTAGTCTAAAATATTTATCAGCAACAGAGACAAGTATTTTATCTAGTATTGAACCGCTTGTAGCAGCTATTGTTTCCATCACTTGGCTAAAAGAATCTTTCGGAGCATACCAATTACTAGGCGGTGTGTGTATCGTCATTGCTGTTATTTTCTTAACAATGCCAGCAAAAGATGCAGAGCCTACATTTACAACTGAACAAATATAGTACAAAATGTCAAAAGAGGTCATACTAAACTTATGACCTCTTTTTATGAATTAAAAGGAATTGTCCTGTCTTCTAGCAAATACAATTACACTAACTATGAAAAATAGGAGTGTGGCAAGATGAAAAAAATTGGAACCGTGCTACTTTTCTCCTGTATCATCACTGCCTGTACCTCACTAGGGCAAAATTCCAAGGAACCGATAAAAGAAATAACCGAAATCTCTAAACCTCAAACTAACGCACCCACCTTTTTTCACCTTAGTGTCTTAAAGGATGTTTACTGGCAAGAAAGCCCTTCCTTTGTAGAAGGAAAGATGCCGTTAAAAGGTATTGAAGGAAAGATTGCAATTGCAGATAGTACTTTCATTGCCAATGAGAAAAATAAACAGATGTGGTTCTTCCTCGATCCACAAATGCCATCTGGTAAACTATCTATTATTGCTCTAAAACAAGGATCTACAACACCCACTCCCGTACTCTTTCCAGATGAAGCTTCTGAACAGACTTGGACTACTCCTACTCCCATTCATTCAAATACAAAAGAACTACCCCTTCTTATGTCACTGTCTTCCCCCGGATTATGGGTATTAAATGTATATATTGATGAGAAATATTATGAGCAAATTGTTATTCATGTAGAAAAGAGTGACAAAGCTTAATTTCTTCCTTACAACAATGTAATTCTTATGTCATCTACTTCGATAGTTGTATCTCCCCCTCTCTCTTATACTAAAATAAGAAATGCAACAACAAACAAGGAGAGATGAGAGATGAAAAAAGTGATGGATGTTGTAGTGGCAGTGGTAGAGGTTTTCGTAAATGGAAAGCAAGTTGCAATGGAGTTGAATAAATAATGCAGAGCGAAATATTTATTACTAATCATATAAAACAATAAGCGGGAGTAGGATTTCTTTATTGTTTTGATCTCTTATCTCACTAAAAAAGCAGCGCCCTTCTAAGAAGATGGCACTGCTTTTTTATTATTATTTTAAATAACTTGGCATTTTTGTAATTTGCGCTACTCCTGATTCAATTGCTGCTTTTGCTACTGCAGCTGCAACACTTGGGACAACTCTTTTATCTAGCGGATTCGGAATTACATAGTTTTCATTACGTTCTTCATCAGTAATGATGTTAGCGATCCCATATGCTGCAGCTAATTTCATTTCCTCTGTAACATCTGTTGCACGTACATCTAATGCCCCACGGAATATACCAGGAAATGCCAACACGTTATTTACTTGGTTTGGATAATCAGAACGCCCTGTTCCAACTACAACAGCACCAGCCTTTAGTGCATCCTCTGGGTATATTTCTGGGATTGGATTCGCCATTGCAAACACAATTGGTTTTTCACTCATTGTCTGTACAAGTTCTGTTGTTAACACATTAGGAGCAGATACACCGATAAAAATGTCAGCTTCATGAATCGCTTCTTTTAATGTTCCACGTATATATTCGCGATTTGTTTTCTTTGCAATCTCTATTTGTGCCGGATTCATCCATGATTCACCCTCACAAACAATTCCTTCTAAACTTACTAATGTAATATGCTGCGCTCCAGCTTGTAACAGTAATTTAGCAATTGCTATCCCTGCCGAACCAGCACCATTAATGACAATTTTCACTGCATCCATCTGTTTGTTTACAACTTTTAACGCATTAATAACCGCAGCTAAAACAACAATTGCTGTTCCATGTTGGTCATCATGAAACACCGGAATATTTGTTTCTTCTTTTAAGCGCTTTTCAATTTCAAAACAGCGCGGCGCTGCAATATCTTCTAAATTAATACCTGCAAATGTAGGTTCTAAGTTTTTAACAATGGTTACGATTTCATCTACATCAGTCGTTCCAAGACAAAGCGGAAATGCATCTACATTCGCAAACTTTTTAAATAAAATACTTTTTCCTTCCATAACAGGCATAGCTGCTTTCGGGCCAATATCACCTAATCCAAGTACTGCTGTTCCATCCGAAACAACTGCAACCATATTACCGCGCGCTGTATAGTCATAAGCTGTTTCTTCATCTGCAGCGATCGCTTTACAAGACTCAGCCACTCCTGGTGTATATGTCAAACTTAAATCATCTGCTGAATTTACTTCTACTTTACTTGTAATTTCAATTTTCCCTACCAATTCTTTATGAAGTAATAATGAACGTTCATTAATTTGACTTTCTAACATATAAATAAGCTCCTCCTAATTTGACAAGCTAGCTACGTTTTTACATAGCTAGCTTGTATGATAATAATTTACGAAAACATTTTTAATAAAATTGTTGCTGTTACGACCATTGCAGCACCGCCCAAACGCGTGGAAATTTGCGCAAATGGCATTAATTCCATACGATTTGAAGCTGATAAAATCGCAACGTCTCCAGTTCCGCCTAATCCGCTATGGCATCCTGTTACAATCGCAGATTCAACTGGGTACATTTTCATGACTTTCCCAACAAGGAAACCAGTCGTTATCATTGTTAATACTACTGATGCACACACCACAACATATCCAACTGAAAGAACAGCTGCTACATCTTTTAATGGGATATATAACAATCCTAAACCAACCATTAATGGCCACGTTAAGCTTGTCGAAATAAATTTATATAAGTGATATGCACCTTGCTCCATTTTTGCTGGCATTAATTTAAAGTATTTTACAAGTGCTGCTGAAAAGATCATAATGATTGCCCCTGGAATACCAATAAATTTAGAAGCAAATCCACCGAAAATAAAGAACGTACATGCAATTAATAAACCTGCTCCCATTAATGAGAAGTCAATTGGTTTTTCTGTATTTTGTTCTTTTAATAATTCATCTTGATCACCTGTTTTTACCAATGCACCATTACCGCTAAGCTCTGGTTTTTTCTCACCTAAGCGCTTCATATATCCAGCGCTTACAATCGCAAACATATTTCCGATAACCGCTGCTGGCACAAGCTGAGATACAAATGTTGCTGATGATTGATTTAAAATGTCACTGTAAGCTAAGGAAAGTGGTAAAATACCTTCTCCGATACCACCGCTCACAATTGGTACAATGATAAAGAAGAACGTTCGCTTCATTTCAAATCCAAATAATGATCCAACTAATAATCCAACTGCAATAGAAGCAATTGTTCCTACAACTAACGGAATAAACATGCGAACAAACCCTTGTACTAACACTTTACGGTTCATTCCTAAAACACTTCCGACTACTAAACAAGAAATATATAAATATAAAAAGTTCGACTTTTTCATTAGCATCGTCGCTGCTTCCATTGAAGCTGGATTCATCCAATTAAAAAACACTAGTAAAGATGGAATAAATAATGAAAGAATTGCTGGTCCACCAATATTTTTTAAAATCGGAATCCTCATCCCAATATCACCTAAGAAAATCCCCATGATCATAATGACTGCAAATCCACCAATCATATCAGCAGGTAATTTGTTATATACAGATGCTCCATAAATAATAGCTGCTAATACGATATATAACGGTAAAGGTATAACACCAATTTTAATATTCATAATTTTCGAAACAAAAGACTTTTGTTCCACCTCTGTTGTTTCCACGGGTGATACCGCTTCCACTTTTTTTTGAATCCCCATGTAGGCACCTCCTTATATTCTTATCTACAATATTAAAACGCTTTCAATAGTAAAAATAGTTTTTGTAAGTTTTGTAATTAGTTTTGTAATTAAAAAAAGTATAAGCGGCTTATATAAGCCGCTTATACATACAAACGTATTTTGTTTTCATCGATGCATCGTAATTTACTTACTGGTCTCCCCACATGTTGATAAACCATTTCATTTTCTAAAACTCCAATTTCAGTTAAGAACATTACATACTTTCGAATAGACACTCTTGAAATTCCAACTAATTGAGCCATTTCATCTGTTGTAAATGCTTGTCCATGAAGTGATTCTATTTGCTTCCAAATTAACTGTAATGTTTGTCTTGTTAGCCCTTTTGGCAGCTCTTTATTCACATAAGTTTCTACTTTTTCTTTTTGTAAAATCAACGTATCTAATTCAGACTGGCTAATTTTTTGCTGTTCTTTCATAAAGATAAATTTTTCTCGATATGCGGTTAATGCTTCCTTAAACCTTTCAAATGTAAATGGTTTAATTAAATAATCAACAACCCCATATTGAAGTGCTTTTTTAATACTTCCCATATCATGCACAGCTGAAATCATGATAACATCAATTTCTTTTTCTTGATTCCGAATATGCAGTAGCAATTCAAATCCTGTATCAACAGGCATAAAAATATCAAGCAATATGAAATCTATAGACGATTCCTTTAATATCTCTACTGCTTCTTTCACAGAATTAGCTATATGAACAAGTTCAAACCCTCCTACTTGCTCTAAATAATGCTTATTTAACATCGCTACCATTGGATCATCTTCTACAATCAAAACTTTGATCATATCCCTATCTCATCCCTACTTTTGTATGGTATTTCAATGGTTATAGTCGTTCCCTTCCCTAACAAAGACTCTACCTGTATATCCCCATTTATTCGCTTTAAACTATCCTTTACAAGATACAAACCATATCCTCGATTTTCTCCTTTTGAGGAATACCCTTTGACAAATAATTTGTCAATTTCTTCTTGCCGGATTCCAACTCCTGTATCTTTAACTGTGATAATCATCTTATCATGATATTGAATAGAAATATCTACTCGCTTATATTGACAATTTATCACCGCATCTAATGCATTATCAATTAAATTTCCTACAATTGTAATGAGTTCATGAATAATACTTTCATCATATGGCTCTGGTAAGTAAGAATTTTCGCTTACAATGAGTTGTATACTCTTTTCCCTTGCGTAACTAAGTTTACCAAGCATAAATCCTGCAAATACAGGATTTTTTATTTTTCGCATCACACCACCAATTTCATATTGATGCTCCGAGACCATGTTACTAATATAGGTCTCTAATTGTTCATAATGCTTCATATGTGTAAGCCCTAATACAACATGCATCTTATTCATAAACTCATGAGATTGTGCCCTGAGCGCTTCTGCATAAAGTTGAATATCCGTTAATTGTTCTGCTAATTGCCTAATCTCTGTTTTATCACGAAATGTTGCAATAGCACCAACAATTTCTCCTTTAACATATAAAGGAACTCTATTTGTAACAATGGTAATTCCATAAAGATTTTGTTCCTCATACAATTGTGCTTTCCCAGTTTGTAACACTTCTTTTATACATGAGTTGGGCATATACTTCTCAACATCTTTACCAATAAAATCTTCTTCGAGACCACTTTTCTTAAATAACCGTTTCGCTTCGTTATTAATTAAAGTAACTCTCGCATCTTTATCGACAGCAATAATTCCTTCTTTAACAGATTGTAACATCGTATTCCGTTCTTCTAAAATTTTTGCGATTTCGCTAGGTTCAAGATCAAATAAAATTTTCTTAATATGTCTAGCTAATAAAATAGCACCTATAATTCCAACTAAGATTCCAACACCGACACCGATATAAATAATGTATCTACTCTCTTTTATCCTCTCATGCACATTATCAGCTGAAATTCCGACAGCAACAACCCCCATTTGTTCTCTCGTTTCAGAAAAAACAGGTACAAACACTCGCATAGAGATTCCCAATGTTCCTTCTGCCATTGATACATGTTCTTTTCCTTTTAAGGCTATCCCTTCATCTCCCCCTACAAAGTGATGGCCGATTTTTTGAGGATCTGGGTGAGATTTGCGAATGCCATTCATATCCATGACCACGATAAATTGAACATCTGTATTTTTTAACAACCGATTTGTATACGTTTGAATTTCAGATATATCTTTTCTTCCTGCCAAAGCATCAATTACAAGTGGTGAATTTGCTACAATACGCGCGATTGTTTTTGCTTTTTCAGCTTGACTTTCTTCCGTCGTACGTTCGACATTATGACTAATTAATATATCTGTTACAAGTAAAGAAAGTAAAATAACAGTACATACCAGCAACGTAATCGTTTTCCATAAACTTAATAATTTTTTTCTTTTTCTCATCCCTTTATTGTCTCCCTTATTTCTTCTTTACTACACGCGAAATCTATCTTACTTATTCTTTTTTATGAATACAACGTTTTTTAATACAACTGAACTTTAATCATGCCTCAGCAAACGGGATTTTACGAGGATTTTATCTCCCACCTATTTTCTTTGTTTTTACTGAATCTTGAGATGAGAATATTACCGTTCGCAAATGGTAAAATAATAAATGGTAGCGATTTTTGCAAACGAGAAATATTCATCATTGTTTTTCTCTCCTATCTCCCGATGTATAACTAAACAAAAACAAGAGAAATTCAGTATAAAAAATTATGCTGAATTCCTCTTGTTTTTGTTAAATATAATCATCACTTTCTCTTCTTAACTCCATTTCTGTCCCATTCACTTTGAATTTTGCACATAACTAATAGCTTGACTCCCCATCTGTACCCATGCCTGTTCAAAGCTTTCGCGTGGAACACTTACACTTGCAGTATCACTAAGCGGATCATGAATATAAACTAACTCCTTATCATAACCAATAAGAAGAATACAATGTTCATTGTACGTAATAGAGACATTACCTGCATCTGTTTCCCATGTATCAAATTCATTTTCATCCAAAGGAGCATATGTTGCATTTGTAATCATAACAACTGGCTTGCCCTCTTTTACAGTTTTATAAATTTCATTTATATTTTCACCTGTTAAATCAACAACTTGATTTGGTAAGTATTTATTTGCTAACTGAAAAAGCGGTTCATGATACACACCATATCCTGATTCAGAAAAAGTATAAATATTCCCTACAAACCCTTCATGTGGATTACCGCGTACACCATCATTTGAAAAGGCAACTTTCTGTATTTCATCTGCCAGCGTCATCTTACCTACTGAAACACCTGCGTACTGTAACATCATGGCTAAGCTAGTTACTTCGCAGCCTCTATCTAACTCTGGTAACTGCTGGATAAAAGGTACATTTTGCAATAATACTTTTTCTTCATCTGCATTCCCCAGCGTCTTTTTCTTTTTTGCTTGCGCAACTGGAGTGACAAGCTGATTCTTACCGCTTTCCTTTTGAACAAATTTGTTTGAGACGATTCTCTTTACATTTTCTACACGTTTAGTAACAGGCATTATGCCGCTCCGTTTCATATATACACTACAGATAAATATCCCTAATACAATCAAACATATATACACCTTCCACTTTCGCTTCATTCTTCTATCTTCACGTCCTTTTTAATTCGTTAAATACGAATAAAATGCATCCGCATCTGTTTGAACCATAGGTAAAAAGACAAGTTCTTTTCCCTTTTCAGGTTGTTCCTTTTTTATTTTCTCTGTTAACTGTTGAATATTTGTATTTGTACTATCTATGCCAAGCTCGTCTGCAATTTGTATTGCTTTCTGCTCATTTATTTCTCTTAGCACTTGGTAAATATCTTTACCATATAAATCAATATGAAGTTCTTTTGCTTCGGCCTGAATTTTCCCCTCGTATACTTCTTGTGCCAAATCTTCTATACCTTTTCCTTTTTGAGAAATCCCTAGCTGTTTCGCTTCTTCCTTTACTTTCGTTCCATAAATCTCGGTTGCAATCTCTTCTATTTCTTTTCCTTTGGTTGAAACCCCAAGTTTATCTGCTTCATCATTGATCTTGATTGTATTAATTTGATTTATTAAATCCACAATAGATGTATTATCTATTATTATTCCTAAATTCGCTGCTTCTTTTTTTACTTTGGTTTCATAGATTTCTTCTGAAAGAGCCCCCACATCTTTTCCCTCAGTAGGAATCCCTAGCTGTTTTGCTTCCTGATCAACTTCAGTTTCATGAATTTCTTTTTCTACTGTGATTTGTTCTTTACCATCCGTTTCAATTCCTAGTTTTTTTGCTTTTTCCTCTGTATGTGCCACATGTATTTTCCCATCATTTAGTTGTTCTTTACTGCGCTGAACAAAGTCCGTTTTTCCTTTTGACATCATAGAAGAGGATGCGCCTCCCATTACGCTTAAACTCAACATTCCAATAACAAATAATGACACTATCTTTTTCTTTTCCAAATTTCATCTCCCCTTTACATTTCTTACACTGTGATTTTCTTCTGATGCTTCCTCTTCCATTTTCCCCACATTATCGTAAAAGATATGCTCAATTCGGTTCCTATTAAAATTACCCATGAACATAACTATCTAGCTATCCTCAAAAAGAATACAAAGTGATTACTTTTTCTCTCTTTTGTCCTTCTCATTCTGTGTAAACTCTATTATTAAAAATATTTCTTAACTTTCCCTTAACAAAAAGACGACCTTGTAAAAACAAGATCGTCTCCAATTTCTTTATATTCTTTGATTTTTAGGTAAAATCACTTCAAAACAAGTACCTTCATTCATTTTACTCTCTACTTTTATTTTCCCATGATGCTTTTCTACAATCCAGCTGGCAATTGAAAGACCTAAACCAGCACCTTCTGCCTTCGTTCTTGCCTTATCTCCTTGATAAAAACGGTCAAATAACTTTGGAATCTCTTCTTCTTTTATTCCAATTCCATTGTCTTTTACCTGAATCGTAATTGAACTATTGGTTTGCATGCATGCTACTTGAATCGTTCCGCCCACATCAGTATATTTCATCGCATTGTCTAATAAAATTACCACCATTTGATGAATTCGTTCTCTATCACCAATAAAAGATACTTTAGATTCGATTTCCAATGTCATCTTTTTCTCTTGATACGCAGCAATTTCTGTATAAGGATCTACTACTTCCGTTAATAATTCATCTAATGCAAATTCCTTTTTATACATTTCAATTTGATTCGAATCCGAACGAGCTAATAATAATAAATTAGCAACAAGCTTCGATAACCTTCTACACTCCTTTGAAATTGTAGAAATATCAATTGCCTTTTCCTCTATCGTGGCGGAAGGAGACTGAAATAGTACATCCGTTTTAGATTGAATGACCGCTAGTGGTGTTCTTAATTCATGAGATGCATCAGAAACAAACTGTTGTTGCTTTTCCCAAGAATTACGAATTGGTACAAGAGCTTTTCCAGCTAAGAAAAATCCCATCCCAATTGCACATAAACTTCCTATACTGCATCCAACTATAAGAATTAGCAGTAACGTATGCAACATATCCCTTTCTGCTGTTGTATCGCGTACAAATTGAACTGTCATTTGTCCAAATTCAGTATTATGCTGAAAAGCCAACGCTCGAAAACTCTTCCCTTTGATTTCAATATCCTGAAAACCCTCTAATTGTTCTGGGAAAAACGCTAAAGCATTTTCTTCAAAAACAGGATCAACAAATTTAGGATTCTTATCTATTAGGGCTACTTTTTTTCCATGCCATAACAGTACAGTAATCCTCGGATCTCCAATACGAATATCCTTAACGGATCCTTTTGGATTAGACTTAGAATGTTTCTTCTCTTTTGCTTTAAACATTTCTAGCGAATTATCTACTCCACTATAAATACGATTATATGTATAGCCATAGATAATACTCCCTAGAACTCCAATTAATATAATAAACACTAATGAATTTAACACGGTAAGTTGAATGCGGGTTCTTTGAAACATACTCTTATTTTTCATTGTTCTTTTAACATATATCCAATCCCACGAACGGTTTGAATATCTTTTTGATAACCAAATGGCTCCAACTTTTTTCGTAAATGATGAACATACACTTCAACAATGGCTACCGTTGTATCTGAATCGAATCCCCAAACGCGATCAAAGATTTGTTCACGCATTAAAATCTTTCCACTATTTTGAATGAGGTACTCTAAAAGTTCATATTGCTTTAATGTTAATTTAATTGCTTCTCCACCCACTTGAATATCCTTGTCCTTTCCGAACAACTCGATTCCACGGTAGTTAATGGTTTGCTTTGTTGTTAAATTACCACTTCTTCGTAATAAAGCTCGAATTCTCGCTTTCAGCTCGGGAGCTTGAAATGGCTTTATTAAATAATCATCCCCTCCAAAATCTAATCCTTTCACACGGTCTTCCAAAGAATCTTTAGCAGTCAAAAACAAGACAGGTGTTTCAATTTTGTCATTCCGTATTCTTTGAATTACTTCAAAACCATCTATCACCGGTAACATCACATCAAGAAGTATTACATCATAAATATTTTGTAACGCCAAAAATAAACCATCTTCTCCATTCATTGCTGTATCAACTTCAAACTCATCACATAAAATTTGTGTAATTGATTCCAATAAAGGTGCATTATCTTCTACAACTAATAAGCGCATACCACTTTCTCACCTTTCATCAAATATAAAGTGAAACTTTAATCGGTGGTGATTTTCTTCATCCATCACTGATTATTAGTAGCCCGCGAATAGCGGGATAAATAATTACTGTTACCATTTTTCATAATAACAAAAGAGAGCAGCACAACATACTTATCCTTACTTCCAAACGATTTCCAGGCTTGTATCCGAACACTTCACCTTGCCTTGCTTCCTCTAAACCCTACGTACTTATAATAATTATATATCATTGTCTATGTAGACCTGTCATAACATGAATCATTTTCTCGCTCATTTACCATCCGTTTATATATGTACTTTATTATGAAAGCTATTCCTTAACTTTCCCTTAACAAAAGAAGTTTCAAAAAGGAGAATTTGTACCATTACAACACTGTAATCCTCATGTCACCTAATTCGATAGTTACAAGACATGCTACCCGCTATACTTAAAGTAAGAAATGAGACAACAAGCAAAGGAAAGATAAGATAAGATAAGATAAGATAAGATAAGATAAGATAAGATAAGATAAGATAAGATAAGATAAGATAAGAAAGCCGTATCTTTTTTACAGATACGGCTTTCTTTTATTTTTGATTTGTACGATTCGAAATACTAATTGCCCGATCTGTTGTTTTTGCTGCTTCATCTAATGCTTCTTTACTATTTTTCCCATCATACATTGCTTCTAGCGCTTTTACAACTGCATCGCGGGATTCAGGAAATACACTAATAAGTGCACCTTGTGTTGCAACAGATGGTTTTGTTGCTTGTAACTGTTCTACCGTTACTTTTAACTGTGGATATTTTTCATATTGTTGTTTTACTAAAGGCTCATTATATGCATCTGGGTTAATAGAGAAATAACCTGTTTCCGTATGCCATTTTGCTTGTACATCTGCTTTTGTTAAGTATTTCATAAAGTCCCAAGCACCTTTTTGTGTTTCTTCTGCGACCATATTCGTCATCCATAGTGATGCACCGCCAATAACAACTCCGTTTTGTTTCACATCTTCTGGATATGGGATATATGCTACTCCTACATTAAATTTAGACGAATCAATCACATTACGAACACCTGCTGAAGAATCTAAATACATCGCAACTTGTCCAGATTGGAATGCGGCACGAACATCATCCCAACTCGCCCCATACTTTCCTAATGTACCAGCTTTATTCAGTTCATCTAATAAGCCAAATACTTTTTGTCCTTCTTTTCCGTTAAATACAGCTTTTTCCGCTGCACCTTTACGCCCATTTTCTTTATCAACATATAACCCACCTTGTGTTGCCAAAAGCTCTTCAAAGAACCATCCGTAATTTAACATTGAAAAACCGTACTGTTTTACGCTTTCGCCTTCTTTAACAGTTAATTTTTTTGCTGCTTCTTTTAATTCAGCGTATGTTTTCGGTGCTTTTTCCGGATCGAGCCCCGCTTTTGTAAAGGCATCTTTATTATAAATTAATACTGGTGTAGATGAATTAAATGGCATGGAATACATTTTCCCATCAACTGAATAGTAATTCGTAATCGCTTTTTCTAATTTCGATGTATCATATTTATCCTTTTTAATCCAGCTATCAATCGGTGTAATCTTTTTACTATCAATCATATATTTCGTTGTAATTTCGCTAGATTGAACGAGAGCTGGTGATTCTTTTGAAGCTGTTATATTTTTAAACTTCGTTAAAGATTCTTCATAGGAACCTTGAAATTCAGCTTTCACCTCATATTTATTTTGTGACTTATTATAATCTGCAACAATTCCATCTAACACACCTTGCGTTTTTCCACCCATTGCATGCCAAAAGCGAATAACTGTTTTATCTCCATTCTTTTCTGCGGGAGCTACTTTTTCCTTTGCTTCAGATTTCCCCTCTGTTTTACTACTTGAACAAGCTGCAGCTGATAAAGCCATCGTTGCTGCCATTATAATAACAGCACCTTTTTTCCAAAATCTCATCTCAATCCCACCTTTTCATATGTATGTTTATTTAATTGCCCCTTTTGTTAAACCTTGTTGCAACTGCTTCTGACCTAAAAATAATAAAATTAAAGTCGGAATCACAATAACTGTAACTCCTGCCATCACACTGCCCCAATCTGTTGCAACTTCCTGAGATTGAAGTTGTTTCACCCCAATTTGTACGGTTCTAATTTTCTCATCATTCGTAACTAGAAGAGGCCATAAATACATATTCCATGTTGTTAAAAAGCTATATACACCTAGTGTTATAAAACTTGTTTTACAATAAGGAATGACAACACGGAATAAAAACTTCACATGGCCAATCCCCTCGATAAAGGCAGCTTCTTTTAACTCATTTGGAAGCGTCATAAAATGCTGACGTAATAAAAAGATTCCAAAAGCAGTTGCAAAGAACGGAACCGTCATTCCAGTAAATGTGTTAATCCATCCAAATTGTTGTACCGTTAAAAAGTTCGGTACCATCGTTGCTTCCCATGGGATAAGCATCGTTGAAATAAACAGAAAGAAAATAAAATTTCGTCCTTTAAAATTTAAAAATACAAATGCATAAGCAGCTAAACTTGATACAACAAGCTGCCCAATCATCACTGCTGTTGAAACTATAAAACTATTGTATAAATAAGAAAACAGCGGTACTTTCTGAAAAATATGCACAAAATTATCGAATGTAAATTGTGTCGGGAACACCCTTCTCATTTGAATGTCTTCTGGCGTCATGAACCCTAGCAAAAATGCGTATAGAACTGGAAAAAAGACCATCACTGCGCTTATGGTAAGCAGTATGTATAAAAGAATATGTTGTTTCCACTTATTCGTAATCATTTATAATGCACCTTTCTCTCTGCAAACTTAAATTGAAGTAATGTGGCAAGAAAAATGAAAATAAATAATACCATTGCCTGTGCACTCGCTGTACCAAATTGATGATTCGCAAAAGCTTCTTTATAAATAGAGTACACAATTAAGTTTGTTGCATCGTTCGGTCCACCGTGCGTTAAAATATCAATCTGTCCAAAGCTTTGAAATGCACTAATTAAAGTAACTGTTATAATAAAAAATAATGTAGGAGATAGCATCGGTAATGTAACGCGCCGAAGTTTATGTAAATAGCTAGCACCATCAATAGATGCACTCTCGTATAGAGTCGTATCAATATTTTGCAAACCACCTAATATAACTAAAAATGCAAACCCCGTATTTCCCCAAACTGTTGTAACTGATACAGAAAATAATGCCCAATCTGGACTTGTTAGCCATGCAATTGCAGGAAGATTCATCGAACCAAGTATATTATTGAATAAACCGACACTCGGATGGAATAAAAATAACCAGATTACTGCGCTAGCTGCTACTGAAATTCCCATTGTTGAAGAGAATAAAACTCGAAACAAGCCTATTCCTTTTATTTTTTCGTTTGCAATTAAGGCAAGAAACAGTGCAAACAAAATACTAGTTGGAACTGTATATAATACAAAGAGTAAAGTAGATTTTATGCTTTTATAAAAAGTTGGATCAGACAATAAATATTGATAGTTTTCCAGTCCTACGAAAAGATTTGCCTCACCATGAACATCTGTTAAATAAAAACTATAATAGATAGTACGAAATAATGGATAAAACAAAAAAATTGTAAATAATATGATGGAAGGTGCTAAAAATAACAAGCCTGTGCGCAAATCTTTCGTACGGCCCCAGAATGCCTTTTTTCTTGAAACTTCTGTTTGAACAGGTGAATTTTCTACCTCAATCATTATTTCGCCACCGCCTTCAACTCTTCTTCGGCAACGAATCGAATCCTTTCATTTGTATCGTTATGAAAGAAACATAGTTTCTGTACTGGAAATTGCAATGTAACTTTATCACCTTTTTTCAAAATAAGTTGTCCGATTACTTTTGCACTCCATGTTTTTTCATTTACTATAAAATTTAAAATTGTTTCATTTCCTAATACTTCTACAGATTGCAGTGTAACTTCTTGGCCATCTTCAGCTAATACGATGTGTTCTGGACGAATTCCTAAGCGCACCTTTTGTTCTGAAAACTGTTGTAAATGCCCCGAAGACAACGGGATTTGTAATCCATCAACATGTAATCCCCCCATACCTTTACCTACGATTCCATTACCAATATTCATGGATGGTGAACCGATAAAGCCTGCAACAAATTCATTTGCAGGATAGTTATATATATCGAGCGGTGTGCCTACCTGTTGTATACTCCCTTTGTTTAACACCATAATGCGATCCCCCATTGTCATTGCCTCAATTTGATCATGGGTCACATAAATCATCGTAATACCTAGTCGCTGCTGGATCTCTCTAATTTCAATGCGCATTTGTGCACGCAACTTTGCATCCAAGTTAGAAAGGGGTTCATCCATTAAACAAATTGGCGCTTGACTTACAATTGCTCGCGCCAGTGCAACACGTTGTCTTTGTCCACCTGATAATTGACCTGGTTTCGACTTTGTATATTCCGTAAGCCCTACCATTTCTACTGCTTCTATCAATCGTTTTTGTCGTTCCTCTTTTGGAATTTTCCGTATTTTCAATCCAAATAAAATATTTTCTTCTACCGTCAAATGTGGATATAAAGCATAATTTTGAAATACCATTGATAGATTTCGATTTTTCGGTTCTAAATCATTTGCAACATTTTCATTAATAAGTAACGCCCCAGAAGTAATTTCTTCTAAACCTGCAATCATTCGCAATAATGTACTTTTCCCACACCCAGAAGGACCAACTAGAACAAAAAATTCACCTTTTTGAATCTGCACCGACACATTTTCAACTGCTATTTCCTTTGAATTCTTATAAACTTTTGACACATCTCTTAATTCAATCATCAGTTTGCACTCCTTTTTTGTTCTTGTAACCATACTTCACAACGGCTTATTGAAATCTGCTTTACCTGTAATCTCCGCCTCTTCTTACGTTTGAATGAAGCTTCCTGCAATAATAGGAAAAAACACCTTCTCTACTAGTTACTTTATAAAGGAAAGGTTCCTGAAATATTGATTTCCCTCAGCTTTTTACGTATTTCTAATATGCATGTAGGCAAATTTAAAACACCAATCTACATAGAACAACCTTCTTCTCGCTTAACCCCTATAAACTAGAGTAAATGTAAGAAATATAAATAGATTGTTATATGTAAGCGGGTGTTCTCAAATGTTCTCTACCCTAGTTACGTTGTTACCTTTACTATATTACTTATTTATTAAGTTAGTTTTGATGATTTGTTAACAAGATGTTAATCACATGTTAATATTTTTTTGTTTTTTTTTACAATTTTCACCACATTAATTATTTATTTCTCACTATAAAGTTAGTTATTTCTTTTCTTACAGCGACACAAATTAAATAGAAATAATTTATAAAAATACTAAATTTCCTAAAAATACTTTTTTCCATATTTTTTCTATAATAGTATATAATATGATAGAATTTTATAAATTTATGAAAAGATTAAGAGGCGATATGGGATGAAAAGGTATATTAAAATAAAAGGTATTGGTGTATATGTTCCAAAACGAAAAGTAGATTCTTTTGAAATAGATCGTATGTTAGGAGTCTCTGAAGGCTGGACTTTAAAAAAGGCTGGAGTGAAAACGAGATACTTTGTCGATGAGGAAACTTCTTCTTATATGGGAGCTGAAGCTGCAAAAAAAGCTGTAGCAGATGCGAATTTAACATGGAAAGATATCGATTGTATCATCTGCGGAAGCGGAACAATCCAGCAGGCAATTCCTTCTACTGCATCACTTATTCAAGAACAACTTGGGCTACAGCATTCTGGTATTCCATGTTTTGATATTAACTCAACATGCTTAAGTTTCGTAACAGCACTTGATACAATTTCTTACGCAATTGAATGCGGGAGATACAAAAATGTGGTTATCATTTCTTCTGAAATTTCTTCTGTAGGATTAAATTGGGGACAAAATGAAAGCAGCATTTTATTCGGCGATGGCGCAGCGGCCGTTGTTGTAACCCAAAGTGATCACACTTCTTCCATTATAGCTTCTCATATGGAAACGTATAGCTCTGGCGCACATCTATCGGAAATTCGCGGCGGGGGAACGATGATTCATCCTAGAGAATATAGCGAAGAACGAAAAGAGGATTTCTTATTCGATATGAATGGCAGAGCTATTTTCAAGTTGTCCTCTAAATATATGTTAGATTTTATCGAAAAACTACTTATGCATACAGGTTATTCGTTAAATGATATCAATTTAATTGTTCCACACCAAGCAAGTGGACCAGCTATGAAACTAATTCGTAAAAAGCTAGGCGTCGATGAGGATCGCTTTATGACTATTTTTGAAGACTATGGGAATATGATTTCTGCATCCATTCCGTTCGCTCTTTTCGAAGCAATTAAACAAAAGAAAGTGCAACGTGGAGATAAAATATTATTACTAGGTACTTCTGCTGGGCTTTCTATCGGAGGCATTCTCCTTGAGTACTAAGAAAACAGTATTAATTACTGGCGCACGCGCACCAGCAGCATTGCATTTATGCAGGCTGCTTAAGAAAAACGGACATACCGTCATTATTGCAGATAGTATTCCTTATCCATTAAGCAAAGTTTCAACGAGCACTGATTATTTTTATGAAATTCCTTCTCCAAAATGGAAAACAGATGAATGTATCTCTGCACTACAATTAATTATTCAAAGTCATGATGTAGATTTACTTATTCCTACTTGTGAAGAAATATTTTATATATCCAGACATAAAGAGAAATTAAGCCGATTTTGTCATATATTTGTAGACGAATTTCAGAAACTTGCATTACTTCATAATAAGTGGGAATTTATTCAGTTAGTAACGAAATTAGGTTGGCAAGTTCCTGCAACATATAGAACAAATAACGAACAGATCATACAGGAAATGATTCAGCAAACATCACCCGCCACTCCTTTTGTGTTAAAACCTATTTTCTCTCGTTTTTCTGACAAAGTAACGTTTATTACAAAAGAAGATATTGAAAAAGGCATCACGATGGACAAGCAAAATTATATCATTCAAGAGTTTATAAAAGGAACGCAGCATTGCTCCTACAGTATTGTACAATCTGGGAAGGTATTAGCTCACTCTGTTTACAAAACGGAATTCACGGCGGGTTTAGGTGCTACTATTGCTTTCGAGCATATTAACCATCCAAAAATTGACCAATTTGTTGAACATATCGTAAAGGAGCTAAATTTCTCTGGGCAAATCGCCTTTGATTTTATCATTACAGAAGATGGAGACGCTATTCCGATTGAATGTAATCCACGTACCACAAGTGGATTACATTTATTCGACGAAGAAGTAGTATCCGCTTTTTTTGCTAAAAAGGTGAACAATATGCGCATTCCTAAGCACAACTCCCAATGTGCAATTCGATTAGCAATACTTTTATACGGAACTCCTTACTTAAAAAGCAAACAAACACGTAAACGATGGTGGAAAGTCCTATGTTCCTATCCAGATATTATTTATAGTCGCTCTGATAAAAAAACATTTTTTTATCAGTTTTATAGCATGTATAAATTATGGAATGAAAGCTATAAACATGGACGGACTATTTTGGAGCAAACAACATATGACATATCATGGGACGGTGAAAATTTATGAAAACGCTAGTAACTGGAGGAACTGGTTTTCTGGGACAAAAACTTGCTTTTCGATTAGCGAGTATGGGTTATGAAGTAACAGCAACCGGGAGAAATAAGACAATCGGAAAATTATTAGAGCGAAATGGAATTGAGTTTGTCTATTGCCCTCTTGAAGACAGGCATAGTGTTCTACAAGTCTGTAAAGATAAAGACTATATCTTTCATAGCGGTGCCCTTTCTTCTCCTTGGGGCAAATATAAAGATTTTTACAATGCGAATGTATTAGGAACAAAGCATATTATCGAAGGAAGTCAAAAATCTGGTATAAAACGCCTCATCCATGTATCAACACCGAGTATTTATTTCTATTATGATGAACGACAAGATGTAGTAGAAAATGCGAAACTTCCTGATACATTTGTAAACCATTATGCGAAAACAAAGTACTTAGCTGAGCAATCTATTGATCAAGCATTCAATCATGGTTTACCTGTTATCACGATACGCCCACGTGCTTTATTTGGTCCAGGAGATAACGCCATTCTCCCGCGCCTTATTAAAGTATGTGAAAAAGGCGCTCTACCAAGAATCGGTACAGAAGATGTACTCGTCGATATTACCTATATCGATAATGTTGTAGATGCCTTACTTCTTTGTATGCATTCACCTAAACATACATTAGGTCAAAAATATAATATAACAAATGGTGAACGTGTAAATTTATATGAAGTAATTGAGAATGTGATGAAACGCCTTGGTAAAGAGGTTCAATATAAAAAGATTTCCTACAAAGCCGCTTTTACAATTGCCGCTATACTAGAAGGTATTTCAAAAACCATTTTACTTGGAAAAGAACCTATTCTCACAAAATATACAGTTAGTGTACTTTCAAAAAGTCAGACTTTAAGCATTGATAAAGCTCAAAAAGAACTAGGCTATGCTCCGAATATCAGCATAGAAGAAGGAATCACAAAATTTGTAGAATGGTGGAAAACACAATGAAAATCAAATCCTTAAAGCTATACGATACAGGATATTGTACACACCCTGAAAAAGTTGCATATTCCAAGGGGAGTTGGAGGCAAATTCGATTTCCAGCTACAGTGGGGTTACTTCAACATCCAAGCTTAGGTTATATCTTGTTTGATACCGGATATGCTCAGCACTTTAAAGAAGCAACAAGAAAATTTCCTTACTCTGTATACGCTAAACTTACCCCTGTTCATTTTACAGAGGAGCAATCTATTAAACAGCAACTACTTCTTGATGGCATCCAGCCAGAAGAAATTAAATATATTATTCTTTCTCACTTTCACGGTGACCATACAGCAGGGCTACCTGACTTTCCGAAAGCAAAAATACTAACCTTCGCGAAAGCTTATGAAGATATAAAAAAGAGAAGTAAATTTGGTGCTCTATTAAAAGGCTGCTTAAAAGACACATTACCAATTGATTTAGAACAACGGCTGACATTCATTGATCAAATCCCATCATCAAGCTTACCTCCTACATATGGAAAATTTGAAGAGGCTTATGACGTGTTTGGTGATGGTTCATTGCTCGCTGTTGATTTAACGGGACATGCAATTGGACAATTTGGTGTATTCGTCCATTTACATAGTAATAAAATTGTTTTTCTTTGTGCAGATGCAGTGTGGCTAAGTAAAACGTATGAAAACCTTGTATTTCCAAGTAAGATCGCTAATCTTTTAACTGGGGATGCAAAATCTTATCGTCTCAACATTGAAAAATTACATCATTTATCGCAAATATCACCTGAAATTGAAATTCTTCCAACTCATTGCGAACGCACATGGAATCAAATTAAAGCAGGGGTGTACTATGAATAAATTACGAATTCTCCAGCAATATTTGAAAACAAAATATCGCTTACGATTTTCAACTCGCGAACAATTGGAACAATTTCATAAACAACAAATAAAAAAACAACTTTTGTTCACTGTAGAGATGTCCCCTTTCTATCGCCAGTTATATACACCTTTTTCAAAAGAAATCGAAAAAGGGAACTTGGCTGCACTCCCTATCATTAATAAAGAGGTAATGATGGGAAATTTTGATACATTAAATACAGTTTCTATTTCAAAGAAAGAAGCCTTTCATGTAGCATTTGAGGCTGAAAAGACCCGGAATTTTTCTCCGACTATTCGTAATATAACTGTTGGGCTATCATCAGGCACTAGTGGAAATCGCGGAGTTTTTCTCGTTTCTGAGGAAGAACAAACGATGTGGGCTGGTTCTATTATCGGTAAAGTACTCCCTTCTAGCATTCTACATAAACACACTATCGCTTTTTTCCTACGAGCGAACAGCAATTTATATGAAGCGACAAAAAATAAGCGAATCTCATTTCATTTTTTTGATTTACTAGATTCGTTTCAGCAACATATCGCTCGACTAAATGAAGTAAATCCATCTATTTTAATTGCACCTCCTTCTATGTTGCGAAAAATCGCTCATTGGCAACAAGAAGGACTTATTATGATTTGTCCAAAAAAAATTATCTCTGTAGCAGAAGTACTTGAAGATATTGATAGAGAGTTTATCAGTACAATTTTTCAACAAACAGTACACCAAATTTACCAATGTACAGAAGGCTTTCTTGCTACAACATGTAAACATGGTACATTACATATCAATGAAGACCTCGTTCATATTGAAAAAGAATACCTAGATCAGGAAAGAGGGATATTCGTTCCTATTATTACTGATTTCATGAGGAAAACACAGCCTATAATCCGCTACCGTCTCAATGACATATTAATTGAGAAAAAAACAACATGCGCCTGCGGCTCTCCCTTCTTAGCATTAGAACGAATTGATGGTCGATGTGATGATATATTTATTGGGATAAGTGAATTGGATAAGAGTGAGATATCTATTTTTCCTGATTTCATTCGAAGAGCAATTATGCTTGCATCTAATGAAATTCAAGAATTTAAAGTGATTCAGCATAGCACAGACAAAATTGAGATTAAACTTAAAGTACCACCTGAACATTTCAAATCATGTAAATCTATCGTAATACAGGAGCTACATACACTATGGGCCACTAAAAAATGTGTTGCACCACACTTTTTCTTTTCACATTATGATATTCAGTTATATGATAAAAAACTAAAAAGAATAGAAAACCTTATAAAGCATGGTGAGAATATATGATTAAGCTACATGATATTCATTCTCTATACAGCATCGACTGGACCACAAAACGAGATGGAGCATATGTAAGAGACAGCTTCCTACCACTCTTACAAAATGGCATTACAGCATTTATTGAAAATGTTAATACTCAACTTTTTCTATTAGAAATTGACGATCTTGTATTACCAGTTACTGTTAATCATGAGGAGTTTGAAAATTCATATGTATGTTCTCCTTATACACATTACATATCCTATGCGCTAGAAGAGTTATGGGAATTAAAAAAACCGTGGTTAGAGAAGTTACTAACCTATCCGATTCATCTTATCGGAAGCTGGCTACGACGAACGAATATTAATAAAGTAATTATAGTAAATAATTGGATGCTATCAACAAACCTTTACCATTCTATCAATAAACAACAAATCGAACAGATTACGAATTTACTTGTTGAGAAATTTACAGAGCATACAATTTTATTCCGTTCTTTAAATAGCGAATTATACCCTACAATTACACAAGCATTGTCTACTGTAGGTTACAATAAAATTATGTCTCGTTCTGTATATTTATTTAATCCAAAAGACTATAAAAAAATGAACCGAAAAGCACGAAAAGACTTATTAAATGATAAAAGTTTATTAAAGAAAAGTAATTATGAAATAATTACGAATGAGGAGTTAACAAAAGAGGATATTTTACAGATTTCCGAGTTATACAATCAACTATATATCGAGAAATATTCCGATCATAATCCAATGTTTACACCAGCCTATTTATGTAATGCACTTCAGCATCATTTATTTGAGATAAAAGTTATAAAAAAAGAGGGGATAATTGATGGTGTCATTGCTTACTTTATTAGAGATGGAGTTATGACAACTCCTATACTTGGATATGATACAAACTCTGATCAGCAACAAGGCTTATATCGCATTCTTTCCCTCCTTATTACAATGGATTCTATCGAAAAAAATTTAATTTGTCATTGTAGCGCTGGGGCTGGAGAGTTCAAACGAAATCGTGGTGCAAAACAGCAGATTGAATACAGCTATATATATAATGACCATTTGCCACATAAACAACAAAAAGTCTGGAGAATCTTAAGTTGGATATTAAATACATGTATAGAACCGATGGCAAAAAAACATCGCTTTTAAATAAAAAAGAGATAAGATTCCCTCTTATCTCTTTTTCTATACCTTACATTATTCTGTAGATTGTTTGATAATTTCATTTGCTCCTGCTACTCTTAGCATATTTGCGATTTCTTTAAAACCTCGATTTTCCGCATGCTCTAGTGGAGTAACGCCGTCTCGATCTGCCATATTTACATCTGCCCCATGATCAATGAGTAACTGAACAATTTGTTTATGATTTTCACTACCATTACCAAGAACAATTGCTTCTAGTAATGCCGTCCAACCACGGTCATTTCTATAATTCACATCGATATCTGTGCGACCTACTAGCTCTTTTACAACTTCCACATGTCCTCTTTCAGCCGCTGGAATGAGTGCTGTTCCACCATGACGATTTGTTTCTCTAATATTTGTTCCTGCATCAATTGTTAGTTTCACAATATTAACATAGCCCTCTTTGCTCGCATAAAGGAATGGATTTTCTTTATTTTCATCTGGCAATTCAATGTCTGCACCTGCATCGATCAATGCTTTCACTGTCTCAACATGATTATGATACGTCGCTGCCATTACAGGTGTTTCTCCTTTATCCCCTGATACATTTATGTTAGCTCCATCTTTTATTAATTTCATAACTGTTTCTGTATCGCCTAATGTTGCAGAAAGTAATAATTGCTTATCCATTAAATTCATATTCTTTTTCTCTTTGTTCTCTTCTTCCTCTTTATGCGTCTTCTCTTGTTTTTTTTCATTTTTCACTTGAACCGGTTTAGATTCAACCTCTTCTTGCTTCTCACAAGCTACTATCATAATGAAAAGCCCTAACAACATAAATAATAAAAAATTTTGTTTCCTCACAACTACAGCTCCTATGAAAGATAATGTTTTTTTAACCATCCCTTCATCACATGTAACAACTCTTCTTCAATAGATTTATCCATAAGCCCCTCATATTCCTTCATTAATCGAATCATTGTATGCTTATGTTCATAATTTCTTAAAATATGGTTCATGTTCGGAATGATATGCCACTCTGCTTCACCATTAACATATGAAGCAATCAGTTTAGCATGCTCAGGTGGCACTTGTATATCACTGTCTCCCGTAATTGCTAAAACAGGACATGATACTTGCTCTAAATATGTAACTACATTATATTGTAACTGTTCTCTTAGCCATTTTGCATTCACTTTTGTACCTTTGATCCATATAACAGCTTTTGTTGAATGTTGCACCTTTTTCATCAGTACTTCATTTTGCTTTCTTATATGCTGCGGAATTTTCAACATTTTAGATAAACACCCTCTGAATCCTGACGCTATTTCTAACTCGTTAGCAACTTTATCTACTTGTCTCTCGAGCAACAATTTAGATGGTTCTGCTGCACCAGCAAGTAATATTAATCCCGCAACTGATTCTCTTACGTAGACAGCTGGTGCAAGCAAAGCTCCCTCACTATGCCCCGCAATAATAACACGTTTCGGATCTATTTGCGGATGATCCTTTAAAAATCTAATCCATAAAGCAGCATCATCAATAAAATCTGTTATCCCTGCTTTATAGTAATTCCCCTTACTTTTATGAGTACCACGTTTATCATAACGAAGCACTGCAAATCCTAAAGAGGTAAAATAATCAGCTAATTCTTTATATAAGTTTAACTGTAAACGACTTGTATTTCCATCACGATTTCCCTTCCCAGTACCACCAATCAACATAATAACTGGATATGTTTCTGAATAATATGTAGGAATTGTTAATGTTCCTTGAAGTGTAAAAGTACTTTCAATTGTCACAGACAGTTCTTTCCCCATTTCTATTCGCCTCTCATTCTTTTTCAGGAATGATAATCGTTGCAATCGCTCTTCTTTCCTACTATATTCTATGCCTATATTATCAAAAGTAAGAACAGGTATATAATCCAAACAGCTGTTGAAAATGATTCAACAGCTGTTTGGATTATATGAAAAAATCTATTCTGTTACTTACGATGAAGCTGCAATAATTGTAATATCAAGTTTTCCGTATTTCCATCGTCTCTTATTTCTTGTGTAATCTTTCCATCTTCCATAAAGAGAATCACATCTCCAATATCTGCTGCTACATCCATCATATGTGTAGAAAAAACAATGATTGTACCACTTCTCTTTATATCTTTTAATAATGTAACAAATTCATTTACCCAATATGGATCTAAACCATTTGTTGGTTCATCTAATAGTAGTAATTTAGGCTTGGCGAGCCACGCTTGTCCAAATAAAAGCCTTTGTCTCATTCCTTTTGATAGTCTGTGTAAACACTCGCTTTGCTTCTCTTCTAATCCAAGTAATGCAATTACTTCCTGGACTCTCTCTTTTCCTACCTTCCGAAAAGCTGCATAGAATGATAGAAACTCTTGTACAGTCATAGATTGTTGCGCATGAAAATCATCTGGCATATAACCAATTTCAGCTACATATCGCCTTCTATTTTTACGCAATTCTATGTCCTGTAACCTTACTGTTCCAGATGTAGGTGAAGAGATTCCTGCTAATATATTAAGGATCGTACTTTTCCCCGCTCCGTTTCCACCGCATAGTACAATACATTCTCCATCTCTACCGTGTAGCGAAGTAGGAAATAATGCCGTTTTCTTTTTATACTGCTTACAAATTCCATCAATTTGCAATACCGTCATTGGTTTCTTCTCCTTTCTAGTCGCCAAACAGCTAATAATAAGAAGATTACTGTATAGATCGCACTATACATAAAAAGAACTATAACTACTGCCCCACTCTGAAAAAACATCACAAGCTGATCATAGGATTGTCCAAATACTGCCCCTCCCCCTAATTGAATAACAAATATGATTCTTAGCAGTTCAGCCGGATTACAAAACACAAAAACTTTTATAAGCGACGCTATCATCGTATATGGAACAAGATTAAGAATACTAATTACTGCCGTAGGCCACATCATAATGAGTAAAAACCAAACTGCAATTGAAATTGCTAACGCTTGCCACCTTGTCAGAGAAAATGCACCAATTGTTATACCTAAAACTATAAAAAAGAATATAAGAATAATAGAAAATAAGTAAATTGCTAGTATCCAGCTACTTTTAAACATACTTCCACTTAATAATCCAATCATTACACTACTTCCAAAGCTAAGTGTAAAAAGAATAATTTGCGCTATAAATTGACCAGCAATCTTTCCTATTACATATGAGGATGTAGTTAAAGGATATGTACACAGAAGCCGCCACTGTCCATTTTCCATCTCATTTGCAATTGAAAATGATCCTGCGATTAACATAAATAAAGGGATAATGTATAAAATTAAGTTTAAAATCGTTCCCATTGTGTTCGTATATCCCGCTAAGGATGGTACATTCCGTTCCATCAAAAATAATAAAGAAAGTATTACAATCCAAAGTAATAAAAATGTATACGAAGACTTTTCTCTTACTGTTCTACGCCACTCTGAATAGCATATATTCCACATATCATCACCCTTTTTATAGAAAAAGACAACCGCCTAAGGTTGTCTTTTATCCAGCTATTTGTAGGCTATAAAGCCTCTTTCCATTTTATTTCATATTAATGGGAGTGCCCTGAGTTATTCTCTTTCCCATGCTCCTTCTTCATTTTCCCCATCATTTCTTTATTCATTTCCCATTTATGATCCGTTAACTCTTTATATGAAAGGACTTTTCCAGCATGTTTAGATACAAAGTTTTCAGCATCTTTTTTCTCTTTAAAAGAAATTACATTGTATGCCATTGGCGTTTTAATTGTTTTATCATACACATAAGTAGCTTTATCTAATGAAATCCAATCCTTGGTATGATAATCTCGAACAAATTTTTCTTGTGTTTTTTCATTTTTATGTTCGTCCATCCATTTATACATACAACCAATGTCATCAAATTTTAGCGCTTTACCATTTTCTAAAATAACTTCCGTTGCGAATTGATTATCCATTACTGCCATATTACAAACATCACACTTATCATTTTTTTCATCGACCGCGACTGGCTCTGCGCCCTTCTTTCCACACCCTACCACTGCAAATACTAGGCACATACACATAACAAATACAACATGTTTTATTTTCATCAATACTTCCTCCCTAAAAAGAACAATATACTTCCCATAAGCAACATACTTACACTAATAATCCAAGCTTCAAATTGACTTTCTGTACCTCTTTCTATCTTCGAAAACTGCATACTCATACTTGGTTTATAATCAATTAACATCGATTCATCTGGAATTTTGATTAAATTTTGTAAAACAAGCAGCCCAGGCGAATGAAAAAACAACTGGTATTCAGGAATATCCTGCGTTAAAACTAAAAAAAAAGAATCAGCCTTATAAGGTAATGCACTAATACCTGTATGATTTAAATCTACTTTTAAAGCACCATCCCAATAATTACGATGAATTACATTATTCGTGCTTTTCGCAGCTTGTGAGCCATTGATATTACTTAAAAAGGTATTCTCAGCTATTTCATTTTCATTTGCATTTTTTAATTGCACTCCAATAAAGTTATTTGTAACGATGTTTTTTATAATCCGACTATCTTTCGCCTTTTCAACATACATTCCCACTCTATTGTTAGTAACTTGATTCTGCATAACTTCTGTTTCTATCGCATCGTACAAAAGTAATCCTTGCGCATGAACATTTCTTCTATTATTGATAAATTGATTTCCCTTTACAGTCGTTCTTTTCGTACCCATAATCATCGCACCAGTTATATTATATTGTGATATATTATTGCTCACATTCGTACCATCAGAATACATAAGGTGAATACCATAACGAGATTGCCTAATGGAATTTCTTAATATTTGATTATTATCACTTTGCTCTAAATAAATCCCATCCCTTACATTTTTCATTCGAACATTTTCAATTTGATTCCAATGGGACTTCCATAAATCAATTCCATTACCGTTAGCTTCTCCTAGAATACTGCTATTCTGGATTTTCGTATTTTGAGTACCTTCCAACTTCATCCCAATTTGCTGTGTACGAATTTCTAAATCAGTGAAATTATGCCCGGCTCCTGCAACATATACAGCGGCTGTTCCCTCTCTTTTCTTACACTGCTCTATTTTTAGTCGTTTAACAGTAACATTTTCCCCATTCACCTTAATAACAGGTTTATTACCACAAAAACGAATCTTCGTATTTTTCTCTCCTTCCAACGTAATAGGTTTTGATATTTCAATCGTTTCATTATACATACCATTTTTTAGCTTTACAGTTCCGTACGCAGGAGTATCATCAATTTGTGATTGAATTGTTGTTTCAGCATGAATACGAAATGGGATACAAAGTAATACAAAAAATAAGAGAAAAGAAAATCGAATCATTTTCATATGTAATTCCCTTCTCTATCAAATTCTATTTACTTACTCATTTAGGAGAATACCAAAGAGTTGTGTGAAATTTGTGTGAGATTTGTGAAAAAACAATGCACTTTTTGTAATAAATGGAATTTTTCCTAATAAAAAAAAGATGTGTAGCAATTTCTACACATCTTCTATCATTCGCAGCCCGTAATCAATAAATCATCTTCTAACTTAAGTAACAATGTATCCATATCAATTTCCTGACCAACCTCTATATTTACAGATCGTATATGACCACTAATTCCCACTGCTACTTTCTCCAGTGTTCCGTCATTTTTTCGAATCGTCATTAATTTTGCCCATTCATATACGTAAGATGATTCATCAACGAAAATCTCTTCTACTCTTCCTTTATATGAACTATAAATCTCTTCAATCATTGCTTTCATTCAAAATCTACTCCCTACTTCACGCTTCTCTATTTTCTCATCTATTCTATCACTCCTACAATAAACACATTATATTTTTAAAAATTCAAAATAAAATTCATGAACAAAATGAACAAAATAACGATTATGCGTTTAATAACGTTATTTTTCTAATTATTTACCATACATATTCCATCCTTTATGATAAATAGAAAGGTTTTTCTGAATTTTCAGCATTCGTTGAAAGCGCAATCATTTTCAGAGGGGGAGATTACATGTTAGCGGTACTCGGGTTTGCGATGGTCTTTGTCTTTATGTTTTTAATTATGACCAAACGTATGTCAGCATTAGTTGCATTAATATTAATTCCTATTATATTTGCATTAATTGGGGGATTTTATGCAAATGTAGGACCAATGATGCTAGACGGGATTAAGAAATTAGCACCGACTGGTATTATGCTTATGTTTGCCATTTTATATTTCGGAATTATGATTGATAGTGGATTATTTGATCCAATCATTAGTAAAATCTTGAAGATTGTAAACGGTGATCCATTAAAAATTGTTGTTGGTACAGCAATTCTTACTATTATTGTTTCATTGGATGGTGATGGCACAACAACATATATGATTACAGTTTCTGCAATGTATCCACTATATAAACGCCTTGGAATGAATCCGCTTATATTAGCTGGAGTTGTTATGCTAGGAGCTGGGGTTACAAATCTTACACCTTGGGGTGGTCCAACAGCTAGGGTTATGAGTGCACTTACTCTCGATGCTTCACAGTTATTTACACCACTTATTCCAGCAATGATTGGTGGAGCAATATGGGTTGTTTTTGTTGCTTACTTCCTTGGAAAAAAAGAGAGAAAGCGCTTAGGAATTGTCGATATACAATATACACAAAAAGAAAAGGCACTGATGGATGAACAAGCAGCAACTACAGAAGCTACTAGCTATAAACGTCCCAAATTATTATGGATTAACTTTTTATTAACAATCGCTCTTCTCGTCTGCCTTATCATAGAGGTTATGCCACTTCCTGTATTATTTACAGTTGCTTTTGCTATTGCAGTTATGATTAATTATCCAAGTCTGGAAGAACAAAAAGAACGTATTGCTTCTCATGCAGGAAACGTATTAGCGGTTGTTTCTTTAGTATTTGCCGCTGGAATTTTCACAGGAATTTTATCGGGGACAAAAATGGTAGATGCGATGGCACAAAGCCTAGTTGCCCTTATTCCTGATGCGCTCGGACCACAGCTTCCTATTATTACAGCTATTATAAGTATGCCTTTCACATTCTTTATGTCCAATGATGCTTTTTATTTTGGTGTATTGCCAATTCTCACAAAAGCCGCTGCGGCTTATGGAATTAGTGCCGCTGAAATGGGGCGTGCCTCTCTCCTTGGACAACCAGTTCACTTATTAAGTCCACTCGTTCCATCCACTTATTTATTAGTTGGAATGGCAAAGGTTGATTTTGGTGAACATCAACGCTTCACTTTACTTTGGGCAGTTGGAACAACAATGGTCATGTTAATAGTCGGTATTATTACTGGCATCATTCCAATATAAAATGAAATAAATATCCTCATCCTTCCTATTCAAAAAGTAGAGACCATAGAAGTCTCTACTTTTTCTATTCTATGTTTTTCTCCGCTATTCGTAGATAGTAATACTTCCACTGGTTAAAATTCCACTTTATGAAGAGACCTGAAAATATCTTCTTTCTGGTCTTCCAACATTTCCATATATAAGTTCTGCATAAACCGTCTTTTCAGAAATTAAATACTCTAAATAGCGTCTTGCTGTCGATCGGCTTACGCCTACTTCTACACTCAACATTTCCGCCGTAATTCCTTCTTGTCCAACGTTAGATACATATTTTCTAATTTTTATTAGTGTTAAAGGATCAATTCCTTTTGGGGCATAAACAATTTGATTATATTCCACCTGTCCTTTAAACCACAAATGCTCAATTTGTTCTGCAGATAGTTGCTCAGTTTGTTTTAATTGTTGTATTTTTTTTTGATAGTTTTCTAAACTTTTTTTGAAACGATCAAACATAAGTGGCTTTACAATATAATCCGACACCCCACCTCGCAATGCATGACGGACAATTTCGACTTCTGATGCCGCTGTAATCATAATTATATCCGTATCATGTAGGTTACGCCGGATATATGTAACAAGTTCCGTCCCTTGCATATCAGGTAAATAAACATCCAATAAAACAAGTTGCGGCGAGACAAGATCTAACCACTCTTTCGCTTGTTCTCCTGTTGTTGCAGTCCCAATTACCTTGAATCCCCCTACTTTTTCAGTAAACCGACGATGAATCTCTGCGATGCGAATATCATCTTCTACAATCAGTACTTCAATCCCCTCGTTCATTACAATTCGCCTCTTTCCTTTGGCAATGCAACTATAAACAGTGCACCACCTAGCTCCCCTTTTTCTAGCGCCATACTCCCATTTAAATCTTCAACTAACTCTTTTACCTTTGCTAACCCATAACCTCGTTTTTCTCCTTCTTTTGTCGAAAAGCCTTTATCAAATATACATGTAATTACCTCATCATCAATCCCAAGACCTGAGTCTTCAACTTCAATGACAATCTCTTCTCCAATATCTGTCACAAACATTCTAACTTGCTTTTCATATCCCTGATTATATTCAACTGCTTCAAATGCATTTGTAATTAAATTACCTACAATAGAAACAACATGATTACTATCAATATGCGAACCTAACTTTTGCAAACTACTCTCGCGATCTAAAATAAAATCAATTTTCAATTCTCTAGCTCGATTATAAAATCCTATTAAAATTCCACCTAGCCACGGATTTTGTATACGTTCCATAATAAACTGAACAAAGTCTTGGTATACAGCAGTCTCTTTATGAATAAGCTCCAATGCTTCATCATATGACTCTAATTGGATAAGACCCGAAAGCGTATACAAAAGATTGTTATACTCATGTGTCTGCGCTCGAAGTGCTTCTGTATAACGCCTCGCTTGAGATAGTTCTTCAGTTAACTGATCCATTTCTGACTTCAAGCGAAAACTAGAAACGACTCCCATTACCACATTGTTTACTTTAATAGGTAATCGATTTACAATAACAGCTTGTCCCCTTATATCTAAATATCGATCAAATTGCTCTTCTCCAGTTCGGAGCACTTCTAATATTGAGGAGTTCGGAATAATTTTCAAAATAGAATCCCCAATGATAGTCTGATGTTTTTCAAGAGAAAGAATTTCATACGCCGCCTGATTGACTAAACGAATGCAACCTTCTTTGTCTATTACCATAATTCCTTCCCGTACAGATTGGATGATAGCACTATGTTCCTCATATAGAGAGGAAATTTCTTCTGGTTCAAAACCAAACATTAATTTTTTTATACTACGTGCTAAATATATAGAACCAAATATTCCAATTACTAACCCAGCAATAGCAATCCAAAATACTCTCTTACCGTATGCTTCTGCCACTTCATGAATATCCTCCATAGAAAAACCAACAGATACAACACCGATAATATGATTAGTCTGATCACGAATTGGTACTTTCCCACGTAAAGAAAGACCTAACGTCCCAGTCGCTTTTGAAATATATGATTTCCCATCCGTTAAAACCCCCTCGTTATCCCCACCAACCATCTCTTTTCCGATTCTCTCTCGCAAAGGATGCGCATAACGAATCCCATCTTTATTCCCTACCACGATAAAATCGGCATCTGTTTCTACTCTTATTTTCTCAACAATTGGTTGAATAATAGCAGATGGGTTTTCTTTCTGAAATGCTTCTTGAATTTCAGGTATGGCAGCAACTGTTTTTGCAACGTGTAATGCCCTTTTACCAATTTGCTCTTCCACCGTTTCAGATACAATATAGTAAAAAAGAAAGCTCGTTAAAACAATAACAAAGAAAATGAGTGTACCAATCGTCAATGTAATTCTTGGCTGTAATTTTAATTTTTTAACCTTCAAAATCATTCCCCTAACTTTCATTGCCCATTACTCTGTATAATCTCCTTAATACAAAGATCACAATATGAAAAAATAGCTTATAATATATTAGGAAACCTCCTTAAAAGATGTTGTACAAAATCTACATACTCCCTTTCTTCATCACTACTATCTCCCTGATTCAGCCAATAATCCCCATCTACTAAATCAAACATTTCAATAGCAGTTATTTCCTGACAATTAGCATGTTGCAATACCATTTTCATCAGCTGTAAATCATCATCCCAATTAAAATGTAATACAAAAGCATGTAACAATTCCAGAGTATTTAATTGAGTCAAATAAACATTTACTTCAGCAGATTCTCCATACAAACAACCATCGATGATTGCTTGTTCGCTTTCTGTTAATTTCAGTCGAATAGCTCCTTTTGTTTCCAATAATAAATCTGCTATTTCAGGATTATGTCTTGCTAAAAACCAAGGAGTTTTCTTTATCCCGGCTGAATGATTCAGTTCCACTCCATTTTCGATTAAACACTTCACAGCTTGTTTATTATTAAACTTAATTGCTTTAGTAAGTACTGACTCATGTAAACGATCTGTTATGCCTGTTTTCGCCCCGAAGGCTAGTAATTCTTTGAATATTTCAATAGGAGCCTTTTTTACAATTACGTAATGCAAAGAAGTTCTTCCAAACTGATCTTGTTCATTTATATCCACCTTTGGCATAGCTCCTATCACTTTTTCAAGATTTTTACTCTTAATTGCTTCAAACAGTATATTCATTTCATCCACCACTTTCGAACTAAAGTCTCTTTTTTACAGAAAATACTGATATCTAAAAATGGATTAAGCCCTTTATCAGTAAAAAAGGATACCTCACAAAAATCAATTAAGCTTATTCAAATGTTAAAAGTTAAGTAAAACTAACATATTTATTGTACTCGTATATCTACTTCCTACACAAGAAATCCCAACTGAAATGCTGTATTACGTTATCTAATTCTATACTTCCTTCAAGCCGGTTCTCTTATCTTTTTTTCTTATTTACAGCATCCAATATAAATACAAACGCTAAATTTTATTTATTATTCAAAAAATACCCAGTAAAATAGAAAGACACGGTTATAAGAAAGTAGGGCGAAAAATGGAGTCAAAAGAACTTTTATTACAGGAAATCGCAATCATTGACAAATGGGAGAAAGAACAGGAAGATCTTTGGTTCTTTGAAAAGTGGGGGAAAATTCCATTTACTATTCTTGATAAGTTAACTCCAAAGTTTATCCATAAGAAAATTAATATTTTACTAGATGAGCTCATTCAATATCTCAATTCTGGAAGTAAATATTTAATTCATCCACAAACAACAATAAAGAAATTTGAAAACGCAGCTTCTTTAACAGATGTTCAAAAATCCCTTTTAAGTGAGATGGATACAATCGTTGATAAAATTATCGAAAATAGAAAATCTGTCGCAACTGCACAAGGGGCCACAACTGGTTTTGGTGGCATTTTCACCCTAGCAATTGATATTCCAGCTGTTTTAAGCATGTCACTAAACATTCTGCAAGAAATTGCAATTTGCTACGGTTATAATCCTGAAGATATTCAAGAGAGATTATTTATCGTAAAATGCTTACAATTTTCCTCGTCTGATATTGTAGGAAAACAAACCATTCTTCATGAATTAAAACATTTTGATGCTCGTGTCAATCACGACGACAGTATGTCCCAAATTAAATCATGGCGCGAAGTGTTTACTGTATATCGTGACAATTACGGTTGGAAGAAGCTATTTCAGATGATTCCCATTGCTGGTATGATTTTTGGTGCTTATTTAAATCGAAAAACGATTGAAGAAATTGCTGAAGTAGGTAAGATGCTTTATAAGAAAAGAAGGGTACTAGATAGACTAGAAGGAATGAAATACACTTCTAAATAGTGTCTAAAAAGGCGGGCTGGTGCAAAGATATAATAAAAGAGAATATACCACATATATTTCTTGCACCAGAATCCCTCAAAAATTATCAAAGATCTTTCTACGTTTTTCCCCTTTAGAGAAGGTAACTCTATTTAAATATAACCAAAATAGAAATCACATCGTTCCCCGTATCAGCAAAATAAAAGGAATTAAGAATACTAACACATTTAATACGATCCCAATCTTTGCTCCATTATTTTTATCTACTTTATAAGAAAAAATAGCTAAAATAAATCCAATAGGACAAAGAAATAAAGGTAAAACAAGAGAAATCCCCTGAAATACAGTTAAAATAATTTCATTTATAAAGTTAACTATGAGTAAGATCAATAAAACTGGTATTAAAATCGATATACTTGTAGTTACCCCACTTTTTTTTAACAAAATATTCTCCTTTTTATTAAAAATATATTTATTATGAATTGAACATCTTCTTCCGCTAAAAAATATACCATAATTGGAAATATTAACGGTGCAAAAAAACACTAAAGTAACTTAAAGAAAATAAGATATTATTTCCTTTCAGGTGTTTCACCTTTCTAATTTTACAAAAAAGAAAAAGTACCTCACTCTTAACAAGGTACTTTAGCAATTATACTTTTTATTTTATACACGTACAGCTGTACCACTAACAGCAACCATTAACATTCCATCACGAACGACTTCGTAGTCTACATCAATACCAACAATTGCATTTGCACCTTTTTGCTTCGCAAGAGTTTTCATCTCTTCCATTGCAATATCACGTGCTTCTTTTAATTTACTTTCATATGCACCAGAACGGCCACCGACAACGTCACGAACAGAAGCAAATAGATCACGTACAATATTTGCACCCATAATCGCTTCACCGTTTACAATATCGATATACTCAATAATTTCTTTTCCTTGAATCGTTGAAGTTGTTGTTATAATCATCACTGACACTCTCCTATAATATCTAAAAATTTACTGGTATTTCTTATACCTTTATTATCACATTAAAATAATAAATGAACTATCTAATAACCTTACATAAAGATGACAGGTTTGTAAGATTTCATAGGTGAGGACTGATAATCAGTGGCAAACTCTTCATTCCCACTGATTATCAGTCCTCACCAACTAGCATTTTACGGGCAGTAATACTCTTTGTTTTTAGGCAGGAGTATTACTGCCCGCGCAAATAACGAGATAAACTTAACTTTTATTAATTGTTACCGCACGTAGCTTTCAAATATGCATAGCTCACTAAGTTTTCTAAAACCATACTTGCGGCCTTATAATCTCTTACTTTACTTAATGCTTTCTAATTCCCATTTATGGTTATTACCTGGTGAATTTGTATGCTCAGGTTTTAAAATAAACTCACTAGAAGCTACAACTGGGGCGCTACCATTATCTGCGACACTAGCAGTCCAATTATTTTGTCTAAATGTGATATAAGTAGAATCAGATTTTAGATAGAAACTCTTCTCATTAGGAAGCTTGTCTAATTTAATAGAAGATCTATTGTTTTCAGTATCTAACCAGTTATAATCATAACCATTTCCAATATTTAAATACTGGTAACCACTATAACTACTGTTAGTAAACTTAAGGAACACTTCTTCATCTTTTTTGAATGGTTGTCCTGGTTTAGGCTGTCCTTTTCTTTCTATCATTACTGGTGTTGCTTGAATGTCTGCTCCATGTATTGCTTTTTGTATAGGACCGAGTCTCAATCTATCCCAATTGGACTGAGGTGAAAAGTGTACATATCGCCCATTAATTGTTTGGCTTAAACCAATGTGCCAATCCTCCTGTACACCTTCACGTATGTTAACATTCGTCTTCAAATAGTACTGTTTTCCTTCTAGAATAGGTTCTCCGGAATTATCTACTACTAATTTATCGATAGCCTCTAGATAGCTTTTATTTGAAACAAGAGGCACAGAAACTTCAGTTTTATTATTTTGGACATCATTGAGTTCAAACTTAACTGGGGTTTCTCCAAGAGCTCTTTTGTTTACTGCTAAGTCTACAGGTTCATTCTCTTTAGATTCATACACATTTGAATTCTTATTTCGAACTAATTTTACCTTTTGTTGCTTACCTTCTTTATTATTAACCGTAACAAAGATTTCTTCACTTATATTAAATAAACCTGGTATAACCGATGCGTAAATCTTTTTCTTGCTATAATCATAACTGCTATATGATAGAGTTGGTCGTAGTACGCGGTTATCAAAGAAACCAAGGTTCACACCTCGTTCTAAAAGAGAACGATTTGGACCATAACGAACTAGATTTTTGTTTAGCTGACCATTTACTACAGCGTTTGCTGTCCAAGCATAACTATCTATCCCGCTATTTTTAAAAAATTCGTCCAATGAAAGATTATGATCAACGCTAGCAGGTTTTGTTTTATCCTTTTTTGGTGTATACACTCTAAATTTTGGTATAGAACCCAAATTTGTTTCTACTAATGTAGTAGAAGCATTTACATTAGACGCAAAATGCGCCCAATCTCCTAAATTTTCAAATTTCCCATCTTTCATTGTATACACATTCATCGTACTAGTAGGCAATACTTCAATAGAAAGAGGTGCCCCTTGTTCTACTGCTTTTAATTCATCCAGTGTTAGGGAAATTTTCACATCCGCTTGACCTTCTACACTGTCCATTAGAATTTCAGTTTTATTGTTTCCACCTTTTTCTGTAGTTAACAAGTTTGCCTTATAACGGTCTTGTGTTGCCTTTACAGTATTGATAATTTTATTTCCTAATCGAATGTTAAAGTGAGGTGAAACATCCCCAGCAGATGCTGTACCCGTATTTTTATATTCTAGATGGAAGCGCACATTTGCTGCTTTAGCTGAATCAACAGTTGTTGCTGTTGACCAATCAAAACTATTAGAAATACTTTCTGTTTCTGTTTTTGTATTAGAATAACCATACCCCACATTTAACGATCCTTTTCCTGAAGGTACAGGACCCGCTGCTGATCCCTCAGCACCGGCTTCACCAGCTAAACCTACATTAAAAGAATGTTGTACCGATAAACTTTTTTCCCAACTCTTAGTACGTGATTCACCATTTGAATCTGTAATACTAGCAACTGGAGTAATATCGATGCGTTTTACAGCAATTTGTAGATTTGGCACATTCGCAATCATGGGATTGAAATCTACATCAGAATCACTGCCATAATGCTCCACTTCATAGCTATCTGTAAAAGGATCTCCATCTGAGTTTGCACTCCTAGGATTTGTTATAAATCTCTTTTCACCAAAGTCTTGCTGTTGATCCCATGGTTGGGCTTCATTTTTCCCTGTCTTTTTATTAAATACAATTTTAAACCCTTTTTCTTCTACATCATTAGGAATGCCATCATTATCCCAGTCATTATTTTCCTGAGGCTCTTCCATAATTATGATTCCCTTTTTTTCAGAACCATCATAGATAATATTTTGCCCTTCCTTCATATTTTTATTTTCTTTAAAAGTTTCCACTTTTCCGTCTTGTTCAGGTGTTGTTTCAGCTAACGCAGGGGATGCCAAAGTCAGTGCCATTGTTACACTACCTAATACACTAAGTGTTGGTTTTAATTTCTTCATCGTCATTTTTCTCCTTGTTTTCTAGATGAGTTAGAACATCTACTAGTAAGATTAACTTCATCATAGCTAACAAATCTTTCATTTCTCTCTCATAAATGTTACAAAAGTCTTTCAACCGTATTATTTCTTTTCTGATGCAATGGGAAGAGTAAACCAAAATTCACATCCCTGTTTCCCATCCGAACGATCTTGAACACCAATTTCTCCTTTGTGTATTTCAACTAGTGATTTTGCAATGGCGAGTCCAAGTCCAGACCCTCCAGATTGTGAACTTCTTGATGGATCTGTTCTGAAAAAACGTTCAAATATACGTAATTGATCATCGTAAGAAATCCCTTCCCCTTCATCACGCAAAATGAATGTAACTTGCTGTTTTTGTTTATTTTCCTCCACAATTAACTCGATTGTTCCAAATGTGGGGGAATGCCGAATCGCATTATGTAACAAATTACTGATAACCCGCACTATTTTACATGGCATAATCCAAAGTCGTGGCAATGTATCCGAAACGTGCAATTGCAAATGGATATTTTTGTCCTTCAATAAGATCGCATGGGAATCTAGTACTTCTAATAGAATGCTGTCCACATGTGTTAAACTGGGATGAAAGGCTCCTTGTCCAAGTTCTAGCTTAGAAAGCTCAAACAAATTATTAATTAATCCACTTAATCTTTGAATTTCGTTTAGGATTGTTGTTAGATACTGCATTTTCATATTAGGATCTTCAATTAAACCATCTTGTAACGCTTCTATCATCAATTGTATGCTAGCCATAGGGGTTCGTAAATCATGGGAAATATTCGCAATTAGTTCTGTACGTGCTTTTTCTCCTTGTTCTAACTTAGTAAAGCTTTCTTCTAATTTTTTAGCCATTTGTTGAAAAGCTGTCGCTAATTCTTTAAACTCTTCTGGTTCTTTCCCGATTATATACATCGTTTCAAAGTGTCTATCACTAAATTGTTTCGTTAATGCAATTAAATTTTGAATAGATCTCATAATAGGACGTGTCATTAACCAGTAAATAATCGTTGAAAGAATCATCGCTACCATCACAATTCCTATTAATAGCCGTGTTTGTTCCGGTCTAAGTAACATTCTTCTGTCACTATACCAGATCGAAATTACTATGATTCCCGTGCTTAATAAATTCATCAATAACAATTGATTCCGTAACTTCATGTTTCATTTCCTCCATCTGGCTCAAAGCGATATCCTATGCCCCAAACTGTATGAATCCAACGATTCTTTGTTGTATGCTTCTCCAATTTTTCACGTAGACGACTCATTAACACAGTTACTGCATTTGTGCACCCTTCATACTCAAAATTCCATATCTGTTCAAGAAGTTGAGATCGTGAGAATACTTGTTTTGGATGTTTTGCCATTATATAAAGTACCTCAAATTCTTTCACTGTTAACTCAATTTCATGTCCACAAACAAATACACGTCTTTTCGTTGGATCAATCTTCAAATCTAGGAACTCTATCATTTCTGATACAGGTTCTTTCTCTTGTATCGTTGCTTGATTTCCTCTTCTTAATATAATTTGCACCCTTAATACTAATTCACGAGGTGAAAACGGCTTTGTCACATAATCATCCGCGCCCATTGTTAATCCTAAAATTCGATCTCTTTCTTCTCCTCTAGCGGTTAACATAATAATAGGGACATTAGAGTATTGGCGAATTTCCTCACATAATTCCCAGCCATCTTTTTTCGGCATCATCAAGTCTAGAATAATTAAATCTGGTTGATATTGCTGAAATACATTCCAACCTTCTGTTCCGTTTACAGCGGTGTATACTTCATATCCTTCTCTTTCCAAGTACCGTTTACATATTTCTCGGATATTATCTTCATCTTCTATGATTACAATTCTTTTTTTCATACATTAAGTCTCCTCTGTTCCTTATAAAAACTGCGATAACAGCACACTAAATAAAGTGAAATTTTAATCAGTGGGGGTCTTGATCCCCCACCTAACTTCTTTGTTTTCGGTGGGGGTCTTACTGCCCGTTAATGCGGGATAAAAATACATGATTTTTATTATGCTTTTACGAAATAATGCTGATATAAATAGCCTTCCTAAGATATTTCTCGCTTCTTACCATCTTTAAAGAATGTTAAAAATAAAGTGAAACTTTAATCAGTGGGGGTTTTCTTCATCCCCCACTGATTATTAGTTGAACGAATCGGGCTTTTACGGACAGTTCATCTCCCACCTAACTTCTTTGCTTTCGCTAAATTTTGAGGTGGGAGTGTTACTGTCCGTTAATGCGGGATAAAAATGGAGTTACACAATAATTTTTATGTCACATTAACAATTCTGTTTATATAACTATAAAAACATTTGAGTTACGCTATACACAACAGTCCATCCTATTTGTAATCTCCCTTGAATAAAAGTAGCTTTTTCAAACGCTATATGAAGTTCAAATTCCCCATATTAAATTAATTCTGTTTCTCTAACGCTATTTTCAATCCTTTTTGAAATTCTTCGATATCAGGATTGATTCCAAATACTTCCTCCATTGAAATGAGCCTGTTTAGTAAAGGATATTAGCCTTTCCATACTTGTATATATTTGCTTTCAATTTCCTCATCTTTCTAATCCTCCTAATGTTCTTGTAGCAAGTTGTGTAACGAATTATAATTAAACATATTTTAATGTAGTTTAACATACAATCATTTCTCCATTAATCTAAATTTACTTTATTTCAATTAAATTTAACACATTGAAAGAAATAACATAATTGTATGCAGCAGAAAAGATATCTTTAGCCTTGATATTATTCAATTTCTTTATTTTTAGGAATCAATCTCGTTGTTCCTATAATGTCTTTTTATATGAATACGTTACAATTAGTTACTGATATAATGAAATATTGCTACATTTACTCAATTACTAACACCTCCTATCACCGGAATATAGATAGATTTAATCAAAAATTGATTATACTGGGGTTACTTCTTTGTTCTTCATCTTCATCTGAATCTTTATTTGAATTTGCCAATCATATATGGGCATTATTTCTTTCCAAAGCATTAGGTGGTATGAGTGCGGCATGTATGATGCTAGCGAGATTCTGGTGCAAGAAATTTATAAAACCTTGACATACTGATACTATCAATCTAAAAAAGGACATGATCAGTATGAAAAAGAAAAATTGATTTACAGAATCAACCTGCCCAAACTAGAAAGAATTCATCCATCAATTGTTTGCACTTATATCATCAAATATAATTCCGCTAGAAATATATGCGCTATATTCTCTTTTATTTTCGCTTTGCATTAGAGCCTAAAAAGGCCCCTAATGCTAGAGGCCTTCTTCGTTATTTTTCACTTTTCTCGTTTTCTTCCACTACTTGCACAACAGGCTTCTCACTCACCACCTGCTGCACAGCACCTTTTCCAGCAAAACTTTCTAATAGTTCTTTTAAATCAATACCAGAAGAAGCTTTTAATGTTTCTTGCATCGTTGCCATTAGATCAGTCGCATATCCTGCCACTTTTCCAGCTCCGCTGTTTTTTCCACCGCCGCCTGTATCCACAACAGTAATCTTATCAATGTTACTAAGTGGGCTTGCAATTTCTTTTGCGTAGCTTGGAAGCATTTTAAGAACCATATCCATAATTGCCGCTTGCCCATATAATTCGAACGCTTCCGCAATTTTTTGCTTCGCTTCCGCTTCTGCTAAACCTTTTAATCGGATAACATCCGCTTCCGCTGTACCTTGCGCTTTTTGAACTTCTGCTTTTGCTTGCCCTTGTGCCTTTTCAATTTCGGCTTTTGCTAAACCTTCTACACGCACCTCTTCCGCACGTGCTCTTGCTTCTGCTTCAATCTTATATTGATCTGCATCTGCTTTTTTCATTTGTTTTACTTTTTCCGCTTCCGCTGATTGTTCAACTGCATAACGATCTGCATCTGCTTTCTTCTTTACTTCCGCGTCGTATTGTTTTTCACGACGTGCAATTTCTTTTTCTTCTAATTCAATTTGCTTTTCACGCTCAATGATTTTAACGCGCATTTGCTCTTCTGTAACACCTTGTTGTGCTTTTGCTTGTTGTAATTCATAAGAAAGGTCCGCATCGGCACGTGCTTGCTCTTGCTCTCTCTTATATGATTGTACTTTTAATTCTTTATGCTTTTCAGCCTCTGCAATTTGTGCATCGCGTTGATATTCAGCTTCTTTTGCTTCTTTCTCCGCACGAGCTTTTTCAATACGTGCTTCTTTTTCACGCTCTGCATTCGCAATTGTTGCATCACGTTTCACTGTTGCGATTTGCGGTTGACCTAAAGCATCTAAATAACCATTTTTATCCATGATTTCTTTAATCGTAAAGGAGACAATACGAAGCCCCATCTTCTTCAAATCTGTCGAAGCAACTTCATGTACTTTTTGTGCAAATTGCTCTCTATTACTATAAGCATCCTCCACTGTCATTGAAGATAAGATAGCACGTAAATGGCCTTCTAATACTTCTTTCGCTTCAACTTTTAACTCTTCCGTTTCTTTCCCTAAATATTGTTCAGCTGCTGTAGATACTTCTTCAATTGTTGAACCTACTTTAATAATAGAAACACCATTTACCGTAACTGGCACCCCTTGCTTTGTATACGTATCACGTGTTCCAACTTCTAATTTATAGTTTAATAAACTAAGAAGTTCCGCTCGTTGCATAATTGGTACAACAAATGTACCACCACCACGAATAATTTTAATTTTTTTACCATCATCTGTTGTGACAACGTTTTTCCCGCCACCAAGCCAGTTTCCTGTTACAATCAGCGCCTCATCAGGACCAACTGTACGGTATTTTGTGATAAACACCAAAATAAGTAAAAGTAAGATTGCGAGTAATATACCACCGATAATTAATGGAATCATTCAAATTCCCCCTTATAACTTTGGTTTTTTTAAAGAATAAGCGATGTTCTGTACAAGCAAAACACCATCTTGAACTTCCTCAATAATGACCTCGGTTCCTTGTAAAATATCTTTCTTTCCAATTGTCTTAGCTGGTATCGCATTACTTCCAAATTGCGAAGAAACTAATACTTCTCCAAATCCTTCTTTCGGGATGGTAATAATCACTTCTCCTTTGCATCCAACAAATTCAGCCATACGTTGCACTGTATTTTGTTCAGCTTCTGCAATTGGTTTTAAAATCAATATTTTCATTAGGAAAACTCCAATAAAAGATATGCCGAAAGAAAGACTAAAAATAACAATACTATTCCAAGTAAATAAATACTCTCCTATATAACTAAAACCACAAAGCATGGCAAAGAAACTGAGCAGCAACGTTACAATAGATGTAGATCCACCTCCGAAGCTACATATGGATTCAAATATATCTCCAAAAAAGATATAAATAACAGTAAGTACGGTAGCAATAATAAATCCATATAAATAAATTGTCTCAAGCGGATAACCCAACAATGTCATGCCTTATCCCCCTTTCATCATTACCTCTCTCTTTGTTATATGTATGCCTCACCTCTTTCAAAAATTATTTTTCCTAATTTTCAGTTATTTATTCTTTTAAAAAAAACCTGTACGACAGGCTGCTTAAAAAAGAACAGGAGGAGCCTATGGTGACAGGCTCCTCCTAGAAAATAACCGTTATATTGTATATTTATATAATATACTATTTTACATAAAAAGTAAAGTTATATAAATATTTCTACTTCGATTTTTTCCCTTTTATTACACATGAATGAATATTCTATTATATAAAAAACCCCTTAAAAAAGGGGCTACGCCATTTTCTCACCTGATTCTTCTCTAAAAAAGCTCTTCATTGCATGAAACACATCAGCTTTCTGCTTTAAAATATAGTATCTGAAATTCTCATCTTTAATATTTTTATAGGCTGACATAAGCGTACTGTGACGATTGTACTGGTTTACTTCCCCATACCCAAACATATTACATACCTTCATCAATTCTTGCACAAACTTCACACACCGAGCATTATCTGATGTTAAGTTATCTCCATCTGAAAAATGAAATGGATAAATATTATAGCGTTCCGGTGAATACTTGCCATCTATAAGCTCAAGTGCTTTTCTATAAACAGAGGAACAGATTGTTCCACCACTTTCTCCTTTTGAGAAAAACTCTTCTTCTGTCACGACCTTCGCTTCTGTGTGATGTGCAATAAACTCTATATCTACCGTTTCGTACTTTGTACGTAAGAATCTTGTCATCCAAAAGAAGAAACTACGCGCCATATACTTCTCCCAAATCCCCATAGATCCGCTCGTATCCATCATTGCTAATACAACAGCTTTGGAATCTGGCTTCAACACTTCATTCCATGTTCGGAACTTCAAATCTTCTTGACGAATTGGATGAAAAGCTGGCTTTCCATTCATCGCATTTCGTTTGTAAGCTGAGATCATCGTCCGTTTTTTATCAATATTTCCCCACAATCCTGTTTTTCTAATGTCATTAAATTCAATATGTTCAATACGATTTTCATCCATTTCTTTCCGCTTTAAATTAGGCAGCTCCAACTCTTTAAAAAATGCTTGCTCTAATTCTAAAATTGATACTTCTGCTTCATAATAATCTTCTCCAGCTGCATCCCCTGCACCTTGCCCTTTTCCTGGTCCTTTTTGCTTTTGACCACCTGCCCCATCTCTTGCAACCACATCGCCAACTTTACTATCACCAGTTCCTTGCCCAACATGTTTATTCTTATCGTAGTTATATCTAATTTTATATTCATCTAAAGACCGAATTGGTATTTTTACAACGTCCCTACCATTAGACATCACGATATTTTCTTCTGTCACAAGGTCTGGTAAGTTATTCTTAATTGCCTCTTGTACCTTTTCTTGATGGCGTTGTTGATCGTCATGTCCTTTGCGATGGAGGGACCAGTTTTCCTGTGAAATTGTATAATTTGGTTGATTTTCTTCGCCCATCTTTTTCCCTCCTTACTGTAATTTCCCTTATTTTCTCTAATAAACAGTAATATACAAATTTAAGGTTATGATGTAGCAACAAGAATAGTTAAAAAGTATCTGTTCATTAGAACTTACTTTTTCCATAATCATAAGGCACCCATAGCTTTTTTACGTATTGCTCCGAACTTCCTTAACAAAAACTTTGGCATTCATTTTAAATTGAAACTTCTTTAGCTGATAAGAAAGAAACACAATTCATTGTTGCACACTTTTCCACTCTGCAACATATTGTATTGTGTTGGCTTTTTCTGTATGAATGATTGGTTACTCTATCATATGCGTATTGTAAAAATAATTGACAATAAATTCATGAAATTGCACCTTAATTTATTATATTTGGACAAGTCTCCAGGAAACATTCACTATATAAATACAGATTGAAAAACCAATACAGCACCTACTTTTTAGGTAGAAGAGAGCATCCGACCATGCACAGTAGCGGTCAATGCCTTTTTTAGCCCCATTCCACGTGAAAACAAAGGGAGAAAATAAGTGGAGATTTCCTTTTGTTTTCATAGCCGCGACTTATATGTCGAAAAATCGAAATGAATTTATATAGTAAAGTTCCATTACTTCAATCAGATAGATACAAAAACGCTGCCTCTGCTTTCATTAGAGACAGCGTTTTATTATCAAGCTATCGATTCAACAAGCTACCTACATAGCGAAGCAATTCATTTGCTGATGAAGAGTTATATCCATGTTCATCGATTAAGCGTGCTACAACATCATTAATTTTCTTCAGCTGATTTTCATCTGGTGTTTTCGTAGATGTTGTAATTTTCACAACATCTTTCAAATCAGCAAATAATTTTTTCTGGATTGCTTCGCGAAGGCGTTCATGTGAGTTATAATCAAAACGTTTTCCTTTACGAGCATAAGCAGAAATGCGTATTAAAATTTCTTCTCGGAACGCTTTCTTTGCATTTTCTGAAATACCAATTTGCTCTTCAATAGAACGCATCAGCTTTTCATCTGGACTCATTTCTTCACCTGTTAATGGATCACGTAATTTTGATTTATTGCAATATGCCTCAACGTTATCTAAGTAATTATCCATAAGCGTCTTAGCTGATTCTTCATACGAATACACGAATGCTTTTTGTACTTCTTTCTTAGCAATTTCATCGTACTCTTTCCGTGCTAATGAAATGAAATTCATATAGCGCTCCCGATCTTCATTACTAATAGATGGATGTTGATCTAACCCATCTTTTAATGAACGTAACACATCAAGCGCATTAATCGATGGTACTTCTTTTCTAATAATAGTAGAAGAAATACGGTTAATGACATAACGCGGATCAATACCACTCATACCTTCATCCTGATATTCACGCTGCAATTCCTCTACATCAATTGCATTGTAACCTTCTACCATTTCTCCGTCATATAAACGCATCTTTTTAATTAAATCAATATCTGGGCGCTTCGGATCCTTCAAGCGTGTTAAAATCGTGAACATTGCTGCGACGCGAAGTGTGTGCGGCGCAATGTGTACATTGGCAACATCGCTTTCATGAATCATCTTTTCATAAATATGTTCTTCTTCACTCACTCGTAAATTATATGGAACCGGCATTACAATAATCCTTGAATGTAACGCCTCATTCTTCTTGTTAGAAATAAAGGAGCGATACTCTGTTTCATTCGTGTGGGCTACAATTAATTCATCTGCTGAAATAAGTGCAAATCTCCCCGCTTTGAAATTCCCCTCTTGTGTAAGAGATAATAGATGCCATAAAAATTTCTCATCACATTTTAACATCTCCTGAAATTCCATCATACCACGGTTTGCTTTATTTAACTCTCCATCAAAACGGTATGCACGTGGATCTGACTCTGAACCATATTCTGCAATTGTAGAAAAATCAATACTCCCTGTTAAATCTGCAATATCCTGTGATTTTGGATCTGAAGGACTAAATGTACCAATTCCTGTCCGGCGATCTTCCGAGAAGAAAATACGTTCTACAATTACATCTTCAATTCTTCCACCATATTCTTTTTCTAAACGCATCACATTTAATGGTGACAAATTCCCTTCAATTCTTACCCTATATTCATCGTAAAAGTCATCACGTAAATGATGTGGTATTAAATGAAGAGGATCTTCATGCATCGGGCAACCTTTTATCGCAAAAATAGCTCCTCGATCTGTACGCGAGTATGTCTCTAATCCCCGTTTTAACATAGTGACTAACGTTGATTTCCCACCACTAACTGGTCCCATTAATAATAAAATCCGTTTTCTAACATCTAAACGTTTCGCAGACGGATGAAAATATTCTTCCACAAGACGCTCTAATGCTTCTTCTAATCCAAATAGCTGATTGCTAAAAAAATTATATTTTTTTCTACCCTCTACTTCTTCAATGCCAGCATCTTTAATCATATTGTAAATGCGAGAGTGTGCAGTTTGAGCCACCCATGGTCGTTCTTTAACAAGCTCCAAATATTCCGCAAACGTACCTTCCCATTGTAAACGTTCTTCTGCTTCTCGATGCTGTTCAATTTTCTTTAGAATATCCATTATAGCTCCTCCCCCATCTCCTTGTTCAATCGGATTATTATAAAAGGTATGCGAGGATGTCCTTAAACATTCTTTAAATCAAAATGAAATCTTCTACAAACATTATAAATTTCACCCCAAAGTTAAAAGAAAATTCGGTATAATAAAAATACTAGGGAACTTGTTCTCCATTCTTACAGGATATATCTTCTTTACTTCCATAGAATCTACATAAACTTCAGATCAAAATTATTTTAAATAAAATATGAAGAAGGAGGTCTCACATGAAATTATTATTAATTTTAGGTGTCTCACTTACATTTCTTACTGCAATTTTCACTTCAGGATATAATGATAAACCAGGTACAAACAAAAAGTGATGGGCCTAAGCCCATCACTTTTTGTCTGCTATTACATTTAAATTTTAATATACAATCTCTAAATCTAAACCTGGATAATTTTGTTGGCGGAATGCCTCATAAATTAAAATCGCTGCTGTATTAGATAAATTTAAAGAACGTACTTTGTCAGTCATTGGAATACGTAAACAATGATCGAAGTTTTCTTCAATTACGTTTGCTGGCAATCCGTTTGTTTCTCTTCCAAATACAAAATAATAATCTTTCTCTACCTTACTATAATCAAACGCTGTATGTGCTTTTTCACCATACTTTGTTAAATAGAAGAATTCACCGTCTTTATTTTTTTCATAAAACTCTTCAATCGAATCATAATACGTAATTTTTACGTGCTGCCAGTAGTCAAGACCGGCACGTTTTAACATTTTATCATCCGTTGAAAATCCAAGTGGTCGAATTAAATGTAATTCTGTTCCAGTGGCTGCACAAGTACGTGCAATGTTCCCTGTATTTGCTGGAATTTCTGGTTGATATAAAACAACATGTACTCCCACGTTATATTCACCTCAATCTTTTGTCTACTACGTATTATACCACTTGAGTGAAAAATCTCTACCCATTAATAATATGAAAAAATTTATATTTCATTTGTGGTGTATATTTACTGGAATCTTCATAATTCCAATAACGCCTGCGGCTATTAGCAGAATGGGCATTTACAAGCGGCATGCCGTCCGCATCTTTGGCTACAACTATTGTTGTATGATTCCATCTACCATCATCTTCAAAATCATAAACAATTACATCACCAAGTAGAAGGTCTTCCGGATTTTCTACCGCTTTAGCACGAAGTCCTGTTGTAGCTCCTGATAAATACCAATAAAATGAATGAGCAACTGCCCAGCTCCAGCTCCACTGATTCTCCCTTTGCCACCATCCTTTACGAATGTTAGGATACCCAGTCATTGGTGTTTCACCAATATGCAGACACTGTGAAATAAAATTCGTACAATTATCAGGAAAATTACGATACGCCGGGTTTCGATCATCCCACCAACGCTCCGCATATTTGACAGCTTCTAAGCGATTATATTGATACGAATCATACTTTCCTTTCGTTATCTCACGCTCTAACGTTTCCCCTTGGACCTTTTCTTCTTTCACTGCAATATCTTTATCTTCTACAATACGCCCATCTTTCAGATAAACACGCCGTTCTAATTGTTCTTCTTCCATGTAGAATAATTCATGATGATGAACTAAATACTTCAAATGAACTTGATAATCTACTTCTTGATATTGCTTACTATTCAATTGTCTTATAAAAGATACGTCTGCTGTTGCTTTTACAATTTCAGCATCACGTTTTTGAAACAAATTTCTTTTTCGTTGTAACACTTGTAGTAAATCAGCAGGAATCTTATCGACACCTACACGTTTATTTGTAATATAAGCTAAAAATTGTTGCATCTGTTGTTCAAGCTGTTTCTTTACCAACATAGGCCTCTCCCTCCATATTACACAATATGAAAAAAAGAGGCATTATCTACTGTTTTTTCTCAGCTAACATTTCAAGACCGCGATTCATTTCATGAAGAACTTCTTCATCCTTTTCACGCTCCATTGCCTTTTCAATCGATTCTCCTACACCTTCACCACCGATTTTTCCTAGAGCCCATGCTGCTGTACCACGAATTACAGGTCTTGGATCCTCTTTCATAACACCAATTAAATCAGGAATTGCTGTGGTTTCCTTGAAATGAGCAAGGGCTAAAATTGCATTTCGTTGCAATGGTTTTTTCCCGCGCCATGATCCAGACATAATGCCATATTTTTCTTTGAAATCCCGATTACTTATCGTTAATAATGGAGTTAATAAAGGTTTAACAAGCTCTGGATCTGGCTCCATTTCTAGATGGTTATGAAAGTCCTTCCCTCTGTTCTTTGGACAAACTGTTTGACACGTATCACAGCCGTAAATACGATTTCCAATTTTATCTCGATATTCTTCTGGGAGAAACCCTTTTGTTTGCGTTAAAAAAGCAATACATTTTTTTGAATCTAATTGTCCTCCCTGTACAAGTGCACCAGTTGGACAAATATCAATACACTTTGTACAACTTCCGCACTGATCTTCTATTGGTTGATCCGGCGGAAATGGTACGTTCGTAATCATTTCACCTAAATACACATAGGAGCCAAATTCTGGCGTAATAATAGAACAGTTTTTACCGCTCCATCCAATACCAGCACGCTCCGAAACAGCGCGATCGCTCAACTCTCCCGTATCCACCATTGATCTCACTTCTATATCAGGAAGCTTCTCAATTAAATACGCCTCTAATTTTTGCAGGCGATCCCGCAAAACAAGATGATAATCTTGTCCCCAAGAAGCACGGCAAAAAATACCACGTCTTTCTCCTCGTTTACTTAACGGTGCATTTTTCAACTTTGATGGATACGCTAATGCAATTGCAATAATGGATTTTGCTCCTGGCAATAGTAACTGTGGATTCGTTCTTTTTTCAATATCAGGTTCTTCAAATCCAGACTGATAATTTAATTGTTGCTGCTGAATTAAACGCTGTTTTAATTCTTCAAATGGTGAGGCACTCGCAAAGCCTATTTTATCTATTCCAATTGTTTTACTATATGCTATAACATCTTGCTTTAATTGCTCAAAATTCATGCTTTGCCTCCTTCTACGATGAATACATATCCTCATCAAACAAGTAATCACCTACTGATGGTTAGCAATCCACTTCGTAATCATAGTCCTTAATTCTATTTTCGCATAAAATCTTCATTTCCAAACATTAAAAAACGCAATGCCTCGTTTATCTTAGAAACGAAACACTGCGTTGATCACAATTTATTATGAGAATATGAAATAATATCTGGAGCGGGTGAAGAGAATCGAACTCTCGACCAGAGCTTGGAAGGCTCTTGTTTTACCACTAAACTACACCCGCAAATATGAAAAAACATAAGATATTGAAATAACTTATGTAAAATAGTATAGCATGTAATAAAAGCCCAAGCAAGAATTTTATCGAAAAAAGTCGAAAAGTGATGAATAATCATCACTTTTTCAATTCTTTATCGATTGCCTTTTTCATACTATCATAATCAGGATTTGAAAGATTCCCATTTACATATATTGAAGGAGCACCTTGTACTTTTAATTTTTGTGCACGATCGGAATCCTTACGTACTTTGTCTTGGGTTTCTTTGCTATGTAAATCTTTTTTAAACTGTTCTATATTAACTTTCGGAAGTTTTTCCTTCACTGTATTAAGAAGCAGTTCTTCTGTAATCCATTCTTCAGTATCTTTCTTCTGAATTTGATAAATTTCATCATAGAATGTCCAGAAAGATTCTGGGTCTTGTTTATAAATCGCCTCACCAGCCGCTGCACCTAAATTAGAATCTTTTCCAATAAACGGAAAATTAATGAAATAAAACTGAACTTTCCCTTTATTAATATACTCCTCTTTTAAACGAGGTAATACTGTCGTATCCCAAGTTCGACAAGCTGGACATTTAAAATCCCCAAATTCAACAACCTTAACGGGTGCATCTTCCTTACCTAAAGATTGCTGCGTGGAATAAGCAAACATTTCATTCCCTTTATCTTTTTTGTCATTTATGATACTGTACGCAACTGTTCCAATTACAATTAACACTGCAATAGAAAAAACAATACCAAGAGCCATGATTTTATTTGATGATTTCATATACATTCCTCTTTAAATTCATATTCTGTATACATTGTTGTACACATTACACATGATATCAATACTTTTATACATCATGCAATGAACACGCTCACATAATTTTCAAAAATACAACAAATGTGTCAATATTGTGTCTCTTCTTTGGCAGTCTTATTCAAAAAAAAGTGAAGTTCCCCTATGGAACTTCACTTTTAACTTACCGCTTTTTCACGAGCTACTTTTTGCAATGAATGCTGAGTTGGAATGTCATGACGAATTACTAATTTTTCACTAATTGCTTGCACATATTCATCATGACTAATATATCCTTCTCGTTCCATTAATTTCAAAACGACATTTCGTCTTTCTACTGCTTTGTCATAATTTTGAGCAGGGGAATAATAAGCAGGAGCTTTCACAACAGCAGCCATCATTGCACTCTCACTTAATGTTAATTGATTTACCGTTTTGCCAAAGTATAGCTTGGATGCTTTTTCAATCCCCCATGCACCTTCTCCGTAATAAATATTGCTTACATATAATTTTAAAATCTCATCTTTAGTAAATGTTCGCTCAATTTTTTTTGTATAAAAAACTTCCTTCCATTTACGAGAAAATGTACGTTCATTAGATAAAAAAGCATTTTTGGAAAGCTGCTGTGTAATTGTACTTCCACCTTGTACAACACCACCAGCTTTTATATTTTCAATAGAAGCTCGGACAATTGCTATATAGTCTAAGCCGTTATGGTGATAAAACCTTTTATCTTCTGTCGCAATAAATGCGTGAGCCAGAGATTCTGGTACCTCTAATTTAGCAGGTACATGTAGCTTACTAATATCACTTCTTTCAATCATTACATTTCCGATAAATAATAATGTACAACTCAGTAGTAATAATAAAATAATAGCTTTATAAAGAAACTTTGTAATTGGATTGAATGAAACTTTTTGATGATAGTTGACTCTAGACAGTACTCGTTCTTTCATTATGCACACCTCTTTTCCTTACACCATATATAATCCTTACATTAAGAATACCGTTTTTTAAAACAATCTCCAATCGATTTCTCTTACACCTACCTTACAATGTTGTAAGTTATAGAATACATATTCTAGCAGAAAAAATGGTAAGCTTCTATATACATCGAAATTAAAAAACAACATCCCCCCCCTTCTTTTTAGATGGAAGAGAGAATCTGGCCATGTATAGAATCGGTCAGTGCCTTTTTTGGCCCCATACCACGTGAAAACAAAGGGAGCAAATGAGTGGAGATCCTCTTTTGTTTTCATAGCCACGACTTATATGTCGGAAAATCAAAATGGATATATATATTCAGATGAATTGCTTTAAAATCACATATCCATCCTTCTTCTATTATATCACCTGGCATATTTTTAGTTTTAGTTAGTTCCCTCCTAACATTTTTTCTACAGTATTTCTAAAAAATTAATATAACAGTCCAATTGGAACAATATAGATATAATACCAAACGAACGTTCTTATAATCAATATGTATTTACTATGTATACTTTTTATCTTATTACTTTACCTAATTTCACCGATTAAACATCATACTAGACATTTTTACTTACACAATATAAGCAAAAAAGGACGATTGATTTGATGATATCTCAAATCACTTGCCCTTTTGAAATTAATAATAGATGAAATAATCTATTATCTCCCTATCAAATCATAAGGATCTATTTTCCATGTTTCATATGGAATGAAATTCTTTGCTTTTATGGCATCAAGTGTTCTCGACTTCATATGTGGGCGTGTTATATATTTTATGTAAGCAGAAACAGCAACAATATGCTTAGGGGTTGTATATTCCATCATCCAGCTTCCAAAGAATATTAGTTTTATTTTAAAATCAATATAATTTAATTTCCAACAAGCATTTCGAGAATCCTTTTTAATCTACAAACAATCCAAAAAAAGAGGCCTTTTGTTCTAAATAACAAAAGGTCTCTTTTTTAGATATTATTCACCCAAATCAACATTGTGATAAACTTGTTGAACATCTTCTAAATCTTCTAATGCATCAATCATTTTTTCAAATTGCACTTGTGCATCTTCTGGAAGTGTTAAATCATTTTGTGCAAGCATTGTTAGCTCAGCAACTGTAAATTCAGTAATACCAGCATCCTTAAGCGCTGCTTGTACCGAATGGAACTGATCAGGTTCAGCATAAACGATAACCGCTTCCTCTTCTTCTAGAATATCACGCGCGTCTACATCTGCTTCCATTAAAATTTCAAGCACTTCATCTGCTGTTTTTCCTTCAAGCCCAATAACAGCAGTTGCATCAAACATATATGCTACGGATCCATTTACGCCCATATTACCACTATTTTTACTAAACGCAGCTCGTACATCCGCTGCAGTACGATTCACGTTATTTGTAAGTGTATCTACAATTACCATAGATCCATTTGGTCCGAATCCTTCATAACGAAGCTCGTCGTAATTTTCTTCAGAACCACCTTTTGCTTTTTCAATCGCACGATCAATGATTGTTCTTGGTACATTGTATGTTTTTGCACGTTCTAATACGACTCTCAACGTTTGATTTGATTCTGGATCTGGCTCACCTTGTTTTGCAGCCACATAAATCTCACGTCCAAATTTCGCATATATACGGCTTGTATTTGCATCTTTTGATGCTTTTTTGTCTTTAATATTATTCCATTTACGGCCCATACTGTTCCACTCTCTTTCACGTTTAAATCTACATAAAAATATTAATATGAAATACAATGTTTATTCAACACTTTTTCAAAATAAATACAAAAAGTTCATTATTGATTCGCATTACTGACATAATATAAATCAATATAATTTCGTTCATTCACCAAATTATATTATACCTTAAATTCATAATTCATTACGAATTTAACACTCAAATAACATGATTTTACAGTGTAAATACAAAAAGCCTCCTAAAATGGAAGCCTACTTTTACAACCCATTATTTTGGTTCTGAAAGGTCTCCAGATTTCGTTAATGATCTAGCAATTCCATCTCCAAATTTATTTAATACAAAGTGTGTTTCCTCATAATGCGCATGATTTGGTTCATCGAACTCTCGGACTCACTGCCGATTAAAATGCACGGTTTTAATGCGTGGTGCGAACGGTGAGAATTGCTCGTAGTGTTAACTTTTGTTCAGCTAGTACCGATAACGGAATGACTGATACTATAAGAGTTTTTCTTTGTGTTTATAGCAATACGTAAATAAGACCGCCTCTTTTACAAGAACGGTCGTACAAAAAACATTTGCTGGAGGTTGCTACAAATAGCTTAAGATATCTTCTTTAGTTATTGTGGACAAGAATTTTTACGTTTATTCGCAAAAACAGCAGGCAACTGATTAAGTCCCCCGCTACGTTCTTGCACGACACGGAAGAGAGAGCGCCCCGTTTTGAAAGAGTGAAGCCGAAGGAAAATCGGCTTGCAGATAGTATACGCAATACAAAAAAAGATTATTCAAAGAGGAGGAATTAGAATAATCTTTTTATCCTCCTTCCTTATTCTGAAATTAGCGTCCGGTCCACATATCCTGTACAATTCCGTTTTGGAATAATTCATATGGAAAATAACAATACCCTTCATCTCCCCATTCTGTCCCCCAGCTGTTTCGAATAATCACAACTTTTTTATCATCATCATACCCAACAGCACATACAGCATGTCCTGCTGGTTGTCCATCTTCTATAATTACATCATCAGTCCCTGAGATAGGTACGATTCCAGTTTTTCTTACCTCATCAGAATGATAAAAGGCATTTGTAACTAGAAAACCAAGAACTACTGGAAGTCCATGCGCCAGTGCAGATTTTAATCGTGGTAAATCTTGCACACGACTATATTGCCCAATCCGATAAAGTAATGCATCATTATCCGATTTCGAGGATGGTGTATCACGAAAATGCTCTATTTGGTAAGGGTAATCTTTCTCAGGACAGACTCCCAGCTTTTCAAGTACACTCATCCCATCTCGCAAAATAGCTCCATTATCATTTTGAATGTCTCCCTCTATTTTTCGTTCATGATAATACAGATATAAGCGCGATAATAGAACAAATGGGCGTCCCGATTGTTTTAAGAGATACTCACGTAATCCGGATACAATAGCGTTTGCTGTACAAGAACCAAGTTGACCTTGATCTACAACATCTGACATTCGCTCTCGAAGATCCACTTGAGTTGGAAGATCCTCCTCATTACTAAAAAGATAACTTTGAAACATTCTATCTCGTAAATCGATAGGGTCTTTCCTCACATTTAGGTATTTAACAATATCATTATTACTAGTAAGGCTAAGAATTGATTCTTTTGAATTCATATTTAAACATTCGTCCTTTCCTTATAGACAAAGTCATTCAATATATATCCTTAACATATACATTGGAAAATATGTATTCTATAACAGAGAGTCTTGGTTATACTTTGACTTCCTCGTATAAAAAAAACGAGTAAAGCCAACGAGAATGGTGGTCACTTACTATAATTAAACGCGGGGCTCCGTAGGATTTTCTACTTTATTACGCATATATAAAATGACGTTTTCTTTACTATGTTCCTCTGTGACGTTATACAACTTTAAATTTATACTGTCGATACCTTGCTCACGTAAATGGTTTAGGCAGATACTTCCTTACGATAAAGCCCAATCGTATGAGGCCTTAAATTACGTAACTCACAATTCTTCGTAAAAATACTTAGCGCATCCTCAAACGTTTCTACGTACGACTTTTTACTTTTGTGAACAACAAGATAATTCGCGATCATTTAACACGTTCCTTCGTCTTACCACAACTACACCTCCACACTCAGCGTAAACGATTTGCTCGCACGCTTCGAGTTAATATAGTCATCTAAGAATTCAACGTCTATAAACGCAAAAAAAGCACTCCTTACCGCAGTAAGAAGCGCTTAATATGTACGATATAATCAATCCGAAGACAAATAAAAAAGACGATTACTCGTCTTTTTGATACCGATGGTCGGGGTCGAACCGACACTCCCGAAGGAACACGATTTTGAGTCGTGCGCGTCTGCCAATTCCGCCACATCGGCATAATGAGAAAGGCGGCAACCGGATTCGAACCGGTGGTAAAGGTTTTGCAGACCTCTGCCTTACCACTTGGCTATGCCGCCATATTAAATTACTTTGGAGCGGAAGACGGGATTCGAACCCGCGACCCCAACCTTGGCAAGGTTGTATTCTACCACTGAACTACTTCCGCAAAAATGGCTGGGCTAGCTGGATTCGAACCAGCGCATGACGGAGTCAAAGTCCGTTGCCTTACCGCTTGGCTATAGCCCACCGAAGTTTTAATTCATTATATGCAAGTATTAACTACTTTATTTACAAATATTAAAAAATAAAAATGGGGCGACTGATGGGAATCGAACCCACGAATGCCGGAGCCACAATCCGGTGCGTTAACCACTTCGCCACAACCGCCATGTTGTGTTTTGGCAGGGGTAGTAGGAATTGAACCCACACTGGAGGTTTTGGAGACCTCTGTTCTACCTTTAAACTATACCCCTATATAAAATGTAAATGGTGGAGGGGGGCAGATTCGAACTGCCGAACCCGAAGGAGCGGATTTACAGTCCGCCGCGTTTAGCCACTTCGCTACCCCTCCGAAACTTACATGGTGCCGGCTAGAGGACTTGAACCCCCAACCTACTGATTACAAGTCAGTTGCTCTACCAATTGAGCTAAGCCGGCATATTTAGTTAAAATGGTGGCTCGGGACGGAATCGAACCGCCGACACGAGGATTTTCAGTCCTCTGCTCTACCGACTGAGCTACCGAGCCAGAAATAAATGGCGGTCCCGACCGGGGTCGAACCGGCGATCTCCTGCGTGACAGGCAGGCATGTTAACCACTACACCACGGGACCATTTGGTTGCGGGGACAGGATTTGAACCTGCGACCTTCGGGTTATGAGCCCGACGAGCTACCGAACTGCTCCACCCCGCGACAATACTATTCATATGTTATATATGGTGGAGGATGACGGGATCGAACCGCCGACCCCCTGCTTGTAAGGCAGGTGCTCTCCCAGCTGAGCTAATCCTCCAAAAGTGGTGACCCGTACGGGATTCGAACCCGTGTTACCGCCGTGAAAGGGCGGTGTCTTAACCACTTGACCAACGGGCCAAAAATATTATGGCGGAGAGCAAGGGATTCGAACCCTTGATACGCTTGTGACGTATACACGATTTCCAATCGTGCTCCTTCGGCCAACTCGGACAGCTCTCCAATCATGGCTCCGCAGGTAGGAATCGAACCTACGACCGATCGGTTAACAGCCGATAGCTCTACCGCTGAGCTACTGCGGAATGATATTAGCCTGGCAACGTCCTACTCTCACAGGGGCAAGGCCCCAACTACCATCGGCGCTAGAGAGCTTAACTTCCGTGTTCGGTATGGGAACGGGTGTGACCTCTCTGCCATCATTACCAGACTACATTCACTCGAGACAAACATTATTATACTTG